>JAXGUU010000541.1:0-2236 GCA_040774145.1 Anaerolineae bacterium | reverse complement strand
GCCGGCAGGCGGCTATCCTGACTGTAGCCGACCTCCTTGCCGTTCACCCAGAGATAGAAGGCGGAGTCGACACCGTCGAAGACGACGAAGACCCGGCGGTCGGCCCACGCCTCCGGGACGGTGAAGGAGGTGCGATAGCATCCCACCGGGTTGTCGTCCTTGGGCACCTCGGGCATGTTGTCCGGGGGGAACGGATACTGGACGTTCGTGTACATCGGCGTCCCGTAACCCTGGAGCTGCCAGTTGGAGGGCACGGGGATCCTATCCCAGCCGCTGACGTCGAAGTCGTCGGCGTAGAAGCCTTCCGGCGCCGCCGCCGGGTTGGGCGACCACGTGAAGGACCAGTCGCCGTTGAGCAGCTCGAAGAAAGCCGAAGCGTCACGGTCGCCACGCAGCGCGGTCGCCGTATCCTGGTAGGGGACCAGCGTCGCGTGCGCGGGCGCCTTGTTCCGACCTACAACCTGAGGGTCCTCCCAATCATTGACCATACCTTGTCCTCCGTTAGGCTCATTGTTGTGCTGCAGGCGAATGCTCGCCGACCGTCAAGGTGCGGCGAGCATCCTGCGATAACGCCAACTGCTGATGCACCGGCATGGTAGCCGATGTTCAGGGTCTACGCCAACGTCGCGACACCACTGAGCGTGAGCTCCGCAGCACGGTGACACTTCACGAAGTGGCCCGGTGTGATCTCGTCGAAGCTGGGTTCCTCGGCCCGGCAGATATCCTGCACGTAGCGGCACCGCGGATGGAAGTAGCAGCCCGACGGCGGATCGGCGGGATTCGCGACCTCGCCCGTCAGTAGAATGCGCTTCTCGCGCGGCGTCGGATCGGGGCGCGGAATGGCCGACATCAGCGCCTCCGTGTAAGGATGGCGGGGCGTCGTGAAGAGCTCGTAGGTCGACGCCTTCTCGACCATCTTGCCCACATACATCACGGCAACCCGATCGCTGATGTGGGCCACGACGCTCAGGTCGTGCGCCACAAAGAGGTAGGTCAGCCCCATCTGCTCTTGCAGCTCTTGAAGCAGGTTGAGGATCTGCGCCTGCACCGAGACGTCGAGCGCCGAGACGGGCTCGTCGCAGATCAGGAACTTGGGGTTGGGCGCCAGCGCGCGCGCCAGGCCGATGCGCTGGCGCTGCCCGCCGCTGAAGGCGTGTGGGTAGCGGCGCATGTACTCCGGGCGCATCCCGACTAGCCTGAGCATCTCCGCCACGCGCTCCTCCAGCTCCTTGCCGTGGGCCAGGTCCATCGCCCGCAGCGGCGCGCCGACAATGTCCAGCAGGGTCATACGCGGGTTTAGCGAGGCGTAGGGGTCCTGGAAGATCATACGCATGTTGCGCCGCACACTCACCAGTTGCTCCGGCTCCAGTTCGCGGACGTTGACGCGCCCCATGTTGGGATCGTCGAACCAGATCTCGCCGCTCGTGGGCGCGATAGCTCGCAGGATGCAGCGCCCCGTCGTGGTCTTGCCGCAGCCGCTCTCGCCGACCAAGCCCAGCGTCTCGCCGTTCTCGATCACGAAACTGACGTCATCCACCGCCTTGACATTGCCGACGACCTTCCTCAGGAAGCCCTTCTGAACGGGGAAGTACTTCTTCAGCGACTTGATCTCCAGCAACGGCGTTCCTGCTGAGGGCCCACCGGCTGGTTGGGATGTGCTTGGGGTGCTCAGTTGATCGGTCATAGCGGTGTGTCCTTGTTGACTCTCCCGGCTGAGGCATGCGGACCGTACAGGTGGCAGCGGGCGATATGCCCCGGCTCCACCTCGATGACCTCGGGCACGATCTCATCGCAGACGCCGGGGATGAACTGCGGACACCGCGGGTGGAACGTGCACCCGGGCAGCACGCTGTAGGGGTCGGGCACCATCCCGCGGATCGTCTGCAGCCGCTCCTTCTTGCCCGCGCGCGCGAGCACGTCATCGAGTTGGGGGATCGACCGGAGCAGCGCCTGCGTGTAAGGATGCAGCGGCGTCCTGAAGATCGCGCCCACGCTCGTCTCCTCGACGACCTTGCCCAGGTACATCACCGCGACCTCGTCGGCCATCTCGGCGATCACCCCCAGGTTGTGGGTGATGTACATGATCGCCATCCCGAAGTCGTGCTGCAGCGTCCGCATCAGCTCCAGGATCTGCGCCTCGGTTGTCACGTCGAGCGCCGTCGTGGGTTCGTCGGCGATCAGCAGGTTGGGATCGCAGCTCAGCGCCATAGCGATCACCGCGCGCTGGCGCATCCCG
>JAXGUU010000540.1:0-2241 GCA_040774145.1 Anaerolineae bacterium | reverse complement strand
TCGTAGAGCAACTGTGTTGATGTCAAGGGCCAGTTGCCCAGAATCCACGAATTTGGGCAGGGTGTCCCGGGGCTGTGGACACGGTGGACAAACCCAACAGCGGTTTGCCCACCGTGCCCACAGCCCTACGACGACGCCCAAACGATAGGTTTTTCCTGGACTACCGTAGTCCCGGTTCTTGAACTAGGAGACCGGCTGCCACGTTGCGCCGTTCTTGAGCATGGCGTTGAGGATTCGCAGGAGCTTGTGCATACACGCGACTAGCGCGACCTTCTTCAGCTTCCCCGCGTCCAGCAAGTGCTCATAGAAGGCGCGAATCACAGGATTCCACCGCAGACTACTCAAGGTTGCCATATATAACGCACAGCGGACGGCGGCCCGTCCTCCGTGGATGGCACGATAGCCCCGTTGTGTGCCGCTGTCGTGGTTGTAGGGTGCGACCCCGACCAAAGCCGCGATCTCCTTGCGGCTACACTGCCCCAACTCGGGCAGCTCCGCGATCAACGTGTGCGCCGTCACCGTTCCTACGCCCGGCACGGTCGCCAACAGCGCCGCCTGCACCCGGTACACCGGATCGGCGTCGATCAGCGCCCCGATCTGCGCCTCCAACTCCTCCAGATGCCCCGTCAACCACACGAGATGCGCCTCGAGAGAGGCGCGCTGGCTCTTGCGCGCCGTATGAACGCGATTCTGCTCAGCGACTTTCATCTGCAGTACCTGCCGACGCCGTGCCACCAACGCCGCCAGCTGACGGCGAGATTCGCTGGGGAGGGTGACGGGCTCCGGCTGAATCGCCGCGGCGAACTGGGCCAGGTTTCGCGCATCAAGCGCATCCGTCTTGGCCTGCTGACCCACCGCCTCTGCGAACGCCTTGGGGCGCGCTGGGTTCACCAGCGCCACCGGCAACCCGACCGCGCACAGCTCCTCCAGCACCAAGCGTTCCAGTCCCCCGGTCGATTCCACCACGATCAGCGCCGGCTCAGCTCTCTGTAGCCGTGTCACGCACTCCGCTACGCCCTCAAGCGTATTAGGCACCGTCCAGATCTCAGCTTTCGTTCCCACTGCTACGTCCAGGGTGTCCTTGGAAACGTCGATGCCAACATACGGTGTCGCTGATTCGGCGCGCGGCATGGTGATCTTCCTCCTCTAGGCTATAGTTAGCTCAGCCCGCTCTAGCGAATACGGTCTTTGAGACCCCACAACTGTTCGGGCTATACGCAACAAACTACACGGCGACCCTTGCTCTACGACGGTCTCGTTCACACGGACCTAGACGCCATCGGTCTACCGTGTCCTTTGTCATTATACTAGACGCCCCGGTGGGGCGTCTCGCGGCGCGGCGTCCCACGGCGCGGCAGGTCACCCCATCCGTCGCGCCTTACGCCGGAGACGTGGCGCCGCCACGTCTCTACTCAGGCCGAGCAAGGCGGTGCGGCGCATCGGTTCTACGCTTCGCTCAGCCCTCCGCCGCGCATCGCGTCGATCTCGCGCCGGCTGCGCGCGATGTAGTCGCGCAGCTCCTCCAGGCCATAGGCGCGCGCCAGGGCCCGGGCACTCACGCCCGCCCTGCGGGCTTTGAGCACGAACCACTTCTCCAGCTCCAGCCACTGCTCTATGACGATCTCATCACCGTGGTCGGCCAGCAAGCGGTCGCGCTTCGCGACGTTGAAGTCCTCGTGATAGAGGCCACGGTCCAGATCCAGGGTCACACGGCTGACGACCACCTCCTCCGCCCGCTCGTACAGGATCTCCCGGCCCGTGATGTCATAGACGAGGCAGTCGGGCGTCTGGGTCGCCGTCAGGATCGTGAAGTGATGGTTGAGGGCATGCGCCTGGAGCGACGTGCCCGCCGAATAGGCGCTCGACCAGACCACGAGCTCGGCGCCCTGATCCGCCAGGCGTTGCCAGACCTCGGGGAAGTTCACGTCGAAGCAGATGGCCATCCCGACCCGTCCGAAGTCCGCCTCGTAAACGGGGATCGACCGTCCCACCTCGACCGCCGGCTGCGCGTCGAACTCCGACCAGAACGGATAGACCTTGTCGTAGATGCAGGCGATCTCACCCGCGCGGTCGAGCAGCACCGACGAGTTAAGGCGGTGCGCGCCCTCCCGGCGATCGATCGGCGAGACGATATAGGTCCGGTGCTTCCGCGCCAGCGCGGCCATCGCCGAGATCGCCGGACCGTCCAGCGTCTCAGGCGACCGGCCCGGCGCGCCGCTGTTGCCCGACCAGGTCTCCGGC
>JAXGUU010000539.1:0-2248 GCA_040774145.1 Anaerolineae bacterium | reverse complement strand
GCCTGGAAGTCCTTCAGCAACGCCTCCGACTCATAGACCTGAGCCGGCTCCACGCCGTGGTTCAGGCAGAAGACGGCCAGAGCACCCGCGCTCTCGCCGATGTTCCACTCCACCGGGTGCAGCCGGTAGCAGCCGTTGGTCAGGTGCGTCGTCCCGATGTTCTTGCACGCCGGGAGCAAGTTGCGCATCCGCACCGGAATCAGCGCCCCCAGCGGGATCTGGAAGGGAAAGGAAGAGATGTCGATGTAGTTGTCGCCGCCCGTGGAGACGTGCAGGTCGATGCGGTAGTGCCCGATGCCGACGCTATCGGGATAGACCTCGCCCCGCACGCCGATGAGGCGCTCGTCCATCGGCTTGTCGGGCAAGTAGCGGATGCCCGCCCGCGCCTCGGTCCCGACGTGTTGTTCGGTGATGGTGAACCGCGCGCGGATGCGGCGCGACTCGCGGATGTACGGAGCCTGGGCCAGCCCGTCGTTCGTTCCGGTGGCATCGCCACGCGAATAGAGCCCCGGATACCCCTGCCCGCCCGTGCTCCAGTTGGGCGCCTCAGTCTGCAGCCAATAGAGAAGCGATAGCGACAACTGGCGCGACTCCTCGAGCGCCCGGCGGCGCTCCTCCGGATCGTCGCTCATCAGGTCGGCCTCGATGTAATCGTTCATGGGCCAGTTCACCATCGTGGCCTCGTGCGGAGTGTGGTCGCGGTCCCAGTTCCGGCTACCCACGATCTGCCGGTAGGCAAAGAAGGCGTTGCCCTTGCGGCCTGCGGCGGGGTCGAGCTCGTGCGGGAAGAGCACGTTGTGGCGCGGCTCGAGCGACCACGGCATGCAGTCGGTCCAACTGAGCAGCTTGCCGGTCCACGCCGGCGCTACCTCCGGGACGTACGCGCGCCAACGCGCATACTGCGCAGGGCGCACGATCGTGTGATCCGCTCCCGGCATGGGATCATAGCCCATGGCGAAGCACCACGTGATCGCCTGAACGTTGTTCGGATCTGCTACGCCAGGCCTGGCGTGTAGCTCGCCAGTCTCATCCTGTGACTCGGCGCCCACGACAAACTCGCACCCCGCCAGGGGCAGCAGATCGCCCAACTCGGTCGCGTCGAGCACATAAGGTGCCGTCACGGTGACGTCGGGCTCCCCGCGCAGCGATCTCAGCGTCACGCTCTGCACCCGGTCGCCATCGACGGCGGCAGCGGAGGGCTCGACATAGCGCACGATCTGTAGCAGGCCCTGCGACTCATAGGGAGACAGCAACTGCAGCAATGCCGCATAGGCCACTTTGGGCTCGCAGCACAGACGCGAAACCCACCCGGTACCCGGGTTGAGTTCGGGGTCGTACCGAGCAGCGGCGTTCAGCGGATAGGCATCCTGGTAATAGCGGCGGACCGCCCGCCGGTACGCCCGGTATGACGCCGTTCCGCCGTGTGTCTCGATCCAGCGGTTCTCATCCGGGGGCACCGCCTGGCTCGTGAGCTGCCCCCCGATCCACTCGCACGGCTCGGTCACGATCACGCGCTTCCCGGCGCGGCACGCCGCCAGTGCCGCCGCACATCCGCCCGTCCCGCCACCCACCACCAGAACGTCACACACCATCTCGCTCGGCATCTTGGCCCTCCTTCTGACGGAGCGTTAGTCGCCCTCAAAGACAAACCGCGTAGGATTCTCGGCGAAGCGCTCATCCACGCCAGAATCACGCGCGGCGTGAGGACATACAGCCCCCCTGAGTCCCACTGTGTAGGGGCCCGGGGCATATGAGCCCAGACCGATCAGGAACCCAGATCCATCACCCTGGTCAGCGCGCCAAGTACCTGGCCCTTGAGGTTCGTCATCGTCTTTTCGTCATTCTCGTCGACGAAACCCCCAGCCTGGCGGCGCTCGATCCTGCCGATGACAGCCTGGAGGTCGAGGCTTGCGACGCTCTTGGCCTTCGAGTCTGCATCGACGCCCTGCTTCGCCACGCCATCGGCCCGCGCGATCGCCTGCTGTGCATGCACCTGGTTATCGCCCACGCCCGCCAACGAGCCCTCGAAGCCCTGGACGGCCTTCCACCACTCCCAGAACTTCGGGTCCATGCCAGAGGAGCCGCCCTGACCCTGCCCTTGCGGCGGAGGCTGTCGCTGGATGACGGCACGGTTTCCCACAGTCCGCTGCAGGTGCAGGACTGAGCCTATGCCGGAGGTTGAAACGAAGGTGCTCTTCTCGGAGCTGGGGGCTGCCGCCGATTCGCCCTTCGGCGCAGGGCTCTGCTT
>JAXGUU010000538.1:0-2254 GCA_040774145.1 Anaerolineae bacterium | reverse complement strand
TTCTACACGGTGCTGCACGTGATGACGTGGGCGATGGTCCGGTACCGGCTCCCGGTGGACGCGGCGATGATCCCCTGGGCTGGATGGGCGCTGGCTGACCTGGGTAACCGGGTTCTGGTACGTCTGCGGCGTGGCTCACCTGCAGGCGAGGTTAAGGCGTCTGCTGTCGCGGTCTGTCGCGCGGATGCTGAGTGAGATAGCGTGATTCAGGGAGGCAGTATGGCACTAGAAGACTACCTGCGGGTTGCCCAGAAGTGGTGGTGGCTGCTGCTTCTCTCCACGCTCGTTGCTGCTGGCTCGAGCTTCATCTCGGTCTCGAGGGCGCCGCGCATCTACCAGGCGACGACCACGGTCGCCGTTGGACAGAGCCTGAACGCTGCCAACCCCTCCTATTCCGACTTCTCCATCGCTCAGCAACTTGCCCAAACCTACGTGAACATGGTCACGCGCCAGCCCATTCTGCAGGGTGCCGCCAAGGCGCTGGGATTGAGCTACATCCCGTGGAGCGAGAACATCTCGGCTCAGATGGTGGCCGGCACGCAGCTTATCGCGATCAGCGTGCGGGATACCTCGCCGGAGCTGGCGCAAGCCCTTGCGGACGAGATCGCGCACCAGTTGATCCTGCAGACGCCCAGCGCTGCCGGCGATCAGGAGCGTCAAGCGTTCGTCCAGGCGCAACTGCAGCGCCTTGAGGAGAACATCGCGGCCACCGAGGCCGAGATCGAGGACGAGCAGCTCAAACTCGATGCCGCCAACAGCGCCCGGGCGATCGCCCAGTATGAGAGCAACATCGCGGCGCTGCAGGAGAAGCTGTCTTCGTACCAAGCGACGCACGCATCCTATCTGCAGACATCGAGTGGGGGGGCCAACTACATCTCGGTGATCGAACCTGCGCTGTTGCCCACGCGGCCAATCAGTCCCAACGTCCCAGAGACGATCGCGCTTGCGGCCGCGATCGGGTTCGCCCTCGCGGCGGGCGGCTCGCTTCTGATCGAGTTCCTCGACAACACGGTCAAGACCCCTGAGGACGTGGCGCACGTGACGCACCTGGCGACGTTGGGGACGATCTCGAGCATCGAGGGCGAGCGCTATGAGGACAAACTGGCCGCAGCCTATGTGCCCCAGAGCCCTGTGGCCGAATCGTTTCGCGCGCTGCGCACGAACATCCAGTACTGTGCTGTGAGCAAGCAACTTCGCACGTTGCTCCTGACCAGCTCCGCGCCTGCCGAGGGCAAGAGCATCATCCTCGCCAACCTCGCTGTCGTGATGGCGCAGTCGGGGCTTTCGGTGGTGTTGGTCGACGCTGACCTCCGCCGGCCCGTGCAACACCGGCTCTTTGGGCTGCGCAACCACCATGGCCTGAGCGAAGCATTGCTGGAGGAGGCCCCGGACCTCTCCGAGTTCTGGCACGTCCTTGGTCCAGAGGTCCTGGCCGACAGGTCGGCGGCTGGCGATGGTGGTCGCGCTGCAAGGCCCCCGATCATCCTCGGCACGGGCAGCCTGCGGGTGATGACGTCGGGCACGCAGCCTCCCAACCCCGCGGACCTCCTCGGTTCCGAGCGGATGCGGAGGTTGATGGCACAGATTGAGGAGACTGCGGACCTGGTGCTGTTCGACACCCCGCCCGTGCTGGCGGTGACCGATGCGGTGATTCTGGCAGGTTCGGTGGATGGCGTCATGCTCGTGGCGGATGTTGGCAGGTCGAAGCGGGCTGCCCTGAAAGAGGCGGCTGAACGGCTGGCCCAGGTCGATGCGAACCTGGTTGGGGTCATCCTGAACCGGGCTGCTATGGCCGACAGCGGCTACTACGCCTACCGCTACTATGCCCGCAACGACGACGAGGCCGGAGCCGCCGTCAGCAGAGCCGGGGCGCGGACCTCGCGGTCAGCGAGCCAGGCCAAGGCGGCCAAGTCACCCCCCAGGAGAACGGCGTCGCGCGCGAGTCAGCCCCGTGAGAGGGTGTCATCGCCCGCGCAGGCGGCGCCCGCCAAGCGGGGATCGGCAGCGGTGGTGGAGGATGAGGCGACGCCGCTGCCGGCTGACCTGACCAAGGGAGCGCCGCCACGGCGGCGGCGGACGGCGAAGTATCCGGATGACCCGATCCACGAATGGGAAGATGTGTCGCCGCCGTCGCCCAGCAGGGCTCGCGAGCAGGTCCGGTAGAGCGATAGGAGTGCCAGATGGAACCCATAGTCATTGCGCGAGCACCGGGCTATCTTAGCTTGGGGTGGGACGAACCGCGGGGCGTGGCGGG
>JAXGUU010000537.1:0-2266 GCA_040774145.1 Anaerolineae bacterium | reverse complement strand
GATCCCTCGCACATGGTCTGGCAACAGATGGACTACATCAAACCCCTGTGGGAGTTCAGCGGCCGCCTCTTCCACGTGCACGCCAAGGATGTCCGCGTGGATCGGCATCGTCTCGACGAGATCGGCGTGCTTGCCCACCCGCTCGAGTACCACACGCCGAAACTGCCGGGCCTCGGCGATATCGACTGGGGTCGCTTCTTCTCGGTCCTCACCGACGGCGGCTACGACGGCCCGGTCTGCATTGAGGTCGAGGACCGCGCTTACGAGGGGTCGCTGGAGAGCCGCAAGGCTGCCCTCCGGCAGAGCGCGCGCCACCTGAGGCAGTTCATGGGCTAGGCGCCGAGCGCGCCGTTTCGCCAACGCCTGCCTGAGGACATCGCCGTCTAGGCCGGCCAGATCATCAGCGTAAGCGAGGGCGGTACCGCCCTCGCTTACCTCGACGTCTCCTTGAGGGCCTCCCACGCCTGCCACGAGAGATCGCGGCCCGGGAAGACCGGTCGACGAAAGGGCCAGACATCGGCTAGCCACTGATGCAGGAAGGCGCCCAACACTTCCTCGAGCCCCTGCGCTTTCTCGCGATCGCGCACCCAGTAGTGGACCCGCGCGTCATAGGGCCCACGATGACAGGGATAGATGTAGACACATCCCAAGCAGCGGCTCCCATCGGGAACCTCCATCGTGTAGGTGAATCCGCTGCGGGTCTCGAAGTCGTGCTGGTGCCTCGCGAGATCGCGGTAGTTGTCCTCCAGCGTCATATCATCGGCCGGCCATTCGGCATCATACTCGGCGAAGACATGACGCAGGCTCTCGCGACTGGACATGACGGCCTCGTAGTCCTTGTCCACATCCCGCGTCGTCAACGGGCGCAGCACATAGCCCTCCCGCTCGACGCGCGTCGGGACGACGAAGTCCTCGGGCACAAACAGGGCCGCCATACTCAGTACCGAATCGAGACCGGAGTCCCGATCTCGACCCAATCGTAGAGCAACTTCGCCTCCTGCGTGCCCAGGACCACGCACCCGTAGGAGATCGGCGTGCCGAGGTAACCGGCCCACAGCGTCTGACCATTGGCCATCACGGGCAGGGCGTGGATACCGTTTTCAATCGATCCGGCCCAATAGATCCCCAGCCACCACGGCATCCAGATATTCCACGTCGACCCGTAGGCGTTGGGGATCTTGCTCTGGATGCGGAACTCACCCGCCATCGTGTAGGAGGGCGCGGCCCCCGTCGACGCCACAAAGGAATAGACCAGCTGATCGCCCTGGTAGGCCCAGAGATGCTGTTGGGACAGGCTGACGACGATCAGCTTACCGGCGCCCGAGATGACCGGCGCCGTTCCGCTGAGGCGCAGCACCTGCCCGACGTAGATCTGCGAGGGGTTCGCGATACCGTTCAGCTGTGCGATGTGGGCCACCGTGGTTCCCATACGTGCAGCAATCTGGGTGAGCGTATCCCCGTGCTGGACCGTGTAGGTCTCCGCGCCGGCGGTCGGCGCCGGTGTCGCGGTCGGCGCCGGCGTCGCCGCCGCCACCGGCTCGGGCTCTTCCGTCGCCTCAGGCACCTCCGTTGCCGCCGCCGTCGGTGTGGCCTCGGGCTCTACGGGGGCCTCTGCGCGCTGCGGGATCAACAACTCCTGACCGACGTAGATCGTGCTCGAGCCCGTCAGCCCGTTCTCACGCGCCAATGCCCATGTCGAGACACCGAGCCGCGCCGCGATAGCGCTGAGGGTATCCCCTACCCGGACTCGATAGGACCGCGCATCCAGCCCCGGCATCGCCGGCGTCGGCACCGGCGTGGGGACCGATCCGTCAGGGGGCGGTGTCAGCGGCGCCGTCGGCGGCGATACCTGCGCCGCGTTCGGGACCACCAGCGCCTGACCGACGTGGATGTAGACCGTCGAGAGGCCATTCGCCGCCATGATCTCATCGACGGTCGTGCCGTAATAGAGCGCGATGCGGAAGAGGTTCTCCCCCGCACGCACCGTATGCGTCACGCTGCTCTGTGCGTGCGCAGGCTGCCCCCACAGTGTGAGGCCCAACGCTATCACCAAGACCCAGGCCATCCAACGCCTATGTCGCATAGCAGTCCCCCGTCTAGTGCGTCGCACAGGCGATGCAGGGGTCAAACGCGCGCACCACCCGTCCGACGGCGCGCTCCAGCTCCAAATCGACACGTTCCGCGGTCACATAGCGCTCCGCCGCAACCCGCAACGCACGCTCAATCGCGAGCAGATTGTGGACGGTCGGGATGATGAACTCCGCAT
>JAXGUU010000536.1:0-2267 GCA_040774145.1 Anaerolineae bacterium | reverse complement strand
GGGGGGACGGTCTGCCGTCACGCGGCCTATGACCTCGGCGTACCCGTTATAGCCCGGCGAGCGCGGCTGCGGCGCGAGGTGGGCGTCTCCGGGGCAGACCATGATGCGCTCGTCGAGGCGTAGGTCAGACCACGCCGAGATCTCCTCCTGGGAGGTGTAGCGCTGCGCGGTGCGGGGGCTGTAGACGGCAATCGCCAGCGCAACGGTGGGCCGCAAATCCTGGATCGAGAGGGGTTCCGTGGGAAAGGCCGCCGTACGTGTCTGCTCAATGGCGAAGAGCCGGTCATCCCAGAGAGGGGTAGGCGAGTAGAAGACCACGCGCTCGACGCGATCACGGTGCTGGGTCATATAGCGCACTGCGATCTCGGCGCCGGCGTGGTGGGCAATCAGAATCAGTCGGTCGGCGCGCAGGGTCTCGCGGATCGCCTCAAGATCGCGCACGTGGCGCCACACGGTATAGGCCTCGATCTCATCTAGGCGGCCCGACAGACCGCTCCCCACCTGATCGTAGAGATAGACGTCGTGGCCTTCCTCCGTGAAGGTTCTGAAGAAGGCGATGTCCTCGTCCAGGACGGCGCGCCCGGGACCCCCATGGAGGAAGATGATCGGATTGCGCAAGCCGGTCTCGTCCTCGGCGGTGAAGGCACTGTAGGCGATCTGAGATCCTGTGCGCAGGCTCCACATGCGAGTCTCGGGCCGACGTTCAGGTGAGCCCGTCACCGGGATCGGGGGAGACCGGTGGATGAGTGCTGCTGCCGGCGTGACGACGACCAGGGTCGCCGGCAACGTCACGATGAGGCTGAAGCGTGCGCGGCGGTCGAGCGCCCACCCTTCTGCCACCAGCCAGGAGGTGATCCACACGAAGAGGGCGAACCCTAGGGCGGCGGCTGCCGTCATCGCGGCAACGCTCTCGGTGAGCATACCGGTCAGTAGGAAGAACTGCCAGGCCATGGCGCTCGAGTAGATGATCCCGAAGAGCAGAATGGCCACGAGGACCAGTTTGAGCCAACGGCTGGGCGCACGTGCGGTCAGGATGTTCTCGGGTCCATCCTCGTCATCCCTGAACCAGCCGATCGCACGAAAGGCACGCTCCACCCAGATGTTGGCGATGCTCATCACCAGGACGCCCGCGAGCGCCCACCAGAAGTTGGCGATGTTGAGCCGGGTCAGTGCGGCGGTGAGCAGGAGCAACAAGCCGTCAACGACGAAGATGAAGAGTCCACCCGTCATGATGATGAAAGGCAGCGCGAGGATGAGCAGGACGCGACGCACCGTCGTTGAGAGAAGCGTAAACACAAAGGCTACAACCCAGACCCCGAAGAGTTGTTGGTCCCGACTGATCCCGCGCAAGGTCAGGAGCACCATCAGCAGCATGTAGTTGATCGCCAGGCGCAGGACGAAGTTGCGGATGCGACGCATGGGTCAGGCCTCGACCTCTTGGGGCTCAGGCAGCGCCTGCTCCCAACGCGCGCGGGGGTCGGATCGGGCGCTCAGTCCGCCGCCGGGCCAATAGATGCGCCCGGGTAGGTGGTGCTGTCCGTTTGAGGTGGCTTCTCTCATCTGAAGCAGGGCCAGCCGCGCGGCGACGTCGGCGCGTCCGGCAGCTCGCACGGCACCCCAGGTGGTCAGTGTGATGACCTCGTTCATCGCCTCACTCCAGTTCTTGTAGAAGAGATCAAGCTTTGCGGTGACCTTGTGGTCGCAGGTGCCGATATCGCGAACCGCCATGTGCCACTCCAGCATATGCATGCCCTTCCCCCATTGAATGGGATCCTCAGAGCCCAGCTCCTCGTCGAAGACGACGTCCAGGTAGATATGCTTGAATGCCAGCGTGTTGACGGCATACTTAGCCGGATCGTCGCAGGCAACCGACATCTCCACGGTGCCGAGATCCTCGAGGCGGATCTCGTCGTCCAGCCCCCACGTGTAGGCGTGCTCAATGCGCGGGCTCTCGGTGACCGTCAGGGCCTCGCGGTCTCCGGCGATGATCAGATAGTGCACGCGCAAGACGTAGGGCGCCGAGAAGCGCCACTTCAGAAAGCGGAAGTAGAACTCCCTCCCGAAAAGCCGAAAGAGACGGCGACGCAGGGTATCCCCATCCTCGCCGATGATGCTGCGTTTGACCTCCTCCACGCCGGTGAGCTGTTGGACCTTGCGCTTCAGCCAGTGGGCTGCTCGATCCACCTTGTGTCGGTCGATGCCGCGCTTGTCCCTGGGCTCGGGCATAACGGGAGACGCGAGGTCCTGCGCCGCGTCGGCGATGTCCT
>JAXGUU010000535.1:0-2295 GCA_040774145.1 Anaerolineae bacterium | reverse complement strand
GGCGTGGCGTCCGTCGCCCGGTGTGATCTGCGGCAGAGCGGGGCGTCTTGCGCCGCGGCAGGGTATGTCATGCGCTGCGCCCTGGGTCGGAGACGGGGCACCGCCCCGTCTCTACTACGGAAGCAGGGTTTTGCGTTCATCGCCCGGTGTGTGCTGCGACATGGCGGTGTGAGTCAGCCTTCGATTTCCTCGATCGCCTCTTTGGGCGTCTTGTTGCCGTACATCACCGCGAGTAGGCCGGGTAGGTAGAAATCCATCGTGTGCACCGCCGGGTAGATGGCGTTGCGGATGAGGCCCGGCGTGAGCGTCTCGCGTTCGAAGTCGAGGCTGCTCCTGTAGCGCACCTCGCCGTCGGTGTAGTCGAGCTCGAAGCCGCCGATGCGGAGTCCGTAGTTGGCCCGCGTGATGTACTCGACGACGGCAGGGATCATCGGCTCGGGCGCTTTGACCGGGGCGATGACGTAGAAGAGGAACTGCTCGAGATCCACCCGGATCTGGGCATAGCAGCGCACGTCGCCGTGCTCGCCGGCGAAGTAGGCCCTGAAGATGGTCCGGTTGTCGAGCTGTTGCGGGTGCCAGCCGTCGTCGCGCAGGAACTCGCCGAGGGTGGCAAAGGCGCGCCAGCCGCCGGCGTGCTCCTCGGGCGCGGGATCCTCCTCGGGAAGCTGCGGCGGCAACGAGGTCGCTGGATCTGCCATCAGCTGCTCCTTATGATCAGCCGGAGGTGGGCCAGAACTCGAAGAGCGAGCCGACCGACTCGCCCTGCACGTTGCAGCGGATGACCTCGCCGAAGATGCGGGCGACCGAGAGCACCTTGAGGCGCTCGGGGCACTCATCGGGGTGCTGGGGGACGGTGTCGGTGATGATGATCTCGTCGATCTCGTCGATCTGGTTCAGGCGCTCGATCGCCGGACCGGTGAAGAGCCCGTGCGTGCCGGCGACGGTGATGCGCCGGATGTGGTGCCGCTGCTGCATGTGACGCACGATCTCGGTGATTGTGCCGGCTGTGGCGATCTCGTCGTCGAGGATGATGACGTCCTTGTCCTTGACGTCGCCCATGATGCCGGTGATGGCGACGGTGTTATCGTCCAGGCGGGTCTTCTCGCCGGCTGCCATGGGGAGCTGGAGGGCCTGGGCGAGCTTGCCGGTGCGCTTGGCGTGTCCCACATCGGGCGCGACGACGATGCTGTTACCGAGATCCTTCTTGCGCAGGTGCTCGACGAAGACCGAGTGCGCGGTCAGGTGGTCGGTGGGCACGCTGAAGAAGCCGTGGACCTGCGGCGAGTGCAGGGTCATCGTGATGACCTGAGTGGCGCCTGAGGTGACGAGCAGGTCGGCGATGAGGCGCGCGGCGATGGAGATGCGCGGGGCGTCCTTCTTGTCCGAGCGAGCGTAGGAATAGTAGGGGATCACGGCGCAGACGTCCTTGGCGGCGCCGCTGCGCGCGATATCCAGCATCAACAGGAGCTCCATGAGGTTGTCGCTGCAGGGGGGACAGAGGGGTTGGACGATGAAGACCTGCTTGCCCCTGACGCTCTTCCCCAGTTGGATGTAGTAGTCGTCGTTGGAGAACTTGCGGATCGTGGTGGGGGAGAGCTCAATCCCGAGGTAGCCGGCGATCGCGCCTGCCAGCGCGGGATGGGCTGATCCGCTGAACATGATGACATCCTCAAGGGGTGCTCGTCGGGCGGTGCTGTCTGTGGTGTTCTGGCTCACTCCAAACTCCTTGTCTTTGTCGTTTGTGTCCTCTCTTGGGGACACCATGATGGAGCGGACGATGTCCGCGGTCCGAAGCTGAGTTCGTATTGTAGACGGCAACGATCCCCGGTCAACTCGTGGCCTCATCGAGGTTCGCGATCGGCACCGGCTCGATCGGGTCGGCGGGGGTGAAGCCGAAGATCCGACCGTAGAAGTAGAGCTCGGCATCGAGCGCGCGCTTGATGTTGGGGGCCTGGCGGAAGCCGTGCTGCTCGCCCTCAAAGGCCAGGTAGGCGACCGGGACGCCCTTGCGGCGCAGCGCCTCCACCATCGTCTCGGCCTGGGCGGGGGGGACCACCTGGTCCTCCAGGCCCTGGAAGAAGATGACCGGGCAGTCCAGTCCCTCCAGATGACGGATCGGTGAGCGTTCCATATAGGTATCGCGGCACTCGGGATAGGGGCCGATCAGGCGGTCGAGGTAGTGTGACTCGAACTTGTGGGTGTCGCAGGCAAGGGCCTCCAGGTCGCTGACGCCGTAGTGGCTGGCGCCGGCGCGGAAGGTGTCGCGGAAGGCCAGGGCGCTGAGCGTGGTGTAGC
>JAXGUU010000534.1:0-2328 GCA_040774145.1 Anaerolineae bacterium | reverse complement strand
TCGGCCCGGACAAGGGCGCCGACATCCCGATTGCCACCGAGTTCACCCGTAACCTTCATCCGCTGCTCGCCAAGTATGGCAACGACCCGCGGCTGACGCTGATCCTCTTCAACCTTGATGAGGATACCTATGCCCGCGAGCTGGCGCCTTTGGCGGGCCACTATCCGGCGATTAAGATCGGGCCACCGTGGTGGTTCCACGACAGCCTGAACGGGATGCGACGCTACTTTGACCGCGTGATGGAGACAGCGGGGATCTACAATACGGCGGGCTTCAACGATGACACGCGTGCCTTCCCCTCGATTCCGGCACGCCACGATGTCTGGCGTCGCGCGTCGGCGAACTGGATCGCCGGGCTTGTCGTCCGGGGCCTGATCGACGAGGATGATGCACGTGAGATGATCCATGCACTCGCCTATGGTTTGGCGAAAGAGACGTACGGGCTGGGCGAGTAGCGAGTCTCTCTTTATCCGTTTCGGGAGGACCTTTGTCAGATACCGTCGTCACACAGAGGATCATCGTGAACCTGCTGCTGATCGGTCTGGGCTACCTGATCAAGCGCGTGGGGTTGGTCAGTCGCGATGAGGGGCGGGTGCTGAGCCGCGTCGTGCTCTACGTGACGCTTCCGGCGACGAACCTATTGGCGATCAGCAGTGCTGAGCTGACCTGGGAGCTGCTGGTGCTGCCGGTGATCTTCCTGTTGGCGGGCGTGATCGCCAGCCAGGTCGGACGGCTGGGCGGGCGGGTGCTCGACCTTTCGCGTCAGGATATGGGCACCTTTGTGGTCTCCTTCTGCGGCGTGATGGGCTCGCTCGCCTATCCCTTCGCCGAGGCCGCCTTCGGCGAGGAGGGGGTCCGTACGGTCGCGGTCAGCGATCTAGGCAACGCGATCGCCATCTTCGCCGTGGCCTACTACCTCTCGTTCCGCTACGCCGATAGCGAGCACTTCGACGTACGCCACGTCCTCAAGAAGGTGGCCACCTTCTTCCCGCTGCACGCCTTCCTGTGGGCGGTGGCCCTCAATCTGGGCGGTGTGGAGCTCGGTGGCCTTACGGGCAACCTGGTGGGGTCGCTGGCGGCGATGAACTCGCCGTTGATGCTCCTGGGACTTGGGGTCTATCTCGAAATCGACGTCTCACTGCGAGAGAGCCGCATTCTCCTGACGCAGCTTCTCTCGAAATACGCGGTGGGCGCGGCGGTCGCGGCGTTCACGCTGCTCGTGCTGCCCTTCAACGGGCCGACCCGGGCGATGGTCTTCCTGTTGCCGCTGATGCCGACCTCGCTGTCGACGCTGCTCTACTCGGTGGAACAGGATCTCAATCCACGCCTGGCAGCGATGCTGATCTCGCTGACGATGATCGTGAGTTTGGTGATCACGACGGTGACGATGTTGGGTTTCCGGCATGCATTCTAGGCACGGCGGGTGCCCGGAGCGCGCTCAGGCTGGATCCGCCGCAGGCACGGTTAACAACGCGACAACAAGCATGGATGTGAAAGGGGTGAGCTATGGTTGAGCAACTGCGGGAGATGATGGGATTCGCCCACGTCTATCCACGCTCTGTAGTGGAGCACGAGGGAACGACCTACTTCCTGGCCCGGACAGCCGAAGGACAGAAGGTGCTCTGTGTCTCGGGCAACGTCGAGGGCTTCCAGGGTGAGGTGCAGCACGACGTGTTGGTCTGCCCGCGCTCTCCGGAGAACGCGTCACGCCTGCGGGAGCGGCTGCCCTGGCTCACACCGTCCCCGTTGGGGCTGGCGACGTCCGGCGGCTGTGGTGACCGGTTGGGGCTCGCGACGCCGGGGCACCTGCGGGCCGTTCGCGCGGTGGGCGGTGTTGCGCCGATCCTGGCTCAGCAGTCGATGCGGGAGAACGCGCGGACCCACCGCACGCCACAGCAGGTGATGGACGATGCGCTGTGGGGTGTCCTCGAGGAGGGATGGTGCGAGCCCTGGGGCGCCGATGCCGACCACCTGAAGACCACCGACGACATCGATCTTTGTGTGGCTGCGGGCTACACCTTCTTCACGATTGACCCGGGCGATCACGTCGATAACGACGCGCATACCGACGACTTCGAGACATTGCAGCGCAAGTTCGAGGTGCTGCCGTGGTCGCGGCTGCGCGACTACCCGGACGCGATGCGAGCGCGGTATGTCGGTGTTCCCTTCGATGTCGGCGCTGACGTGGCGTACCGCTTTGATGAGGAAGCATTGCTGCGGGCCGCCTGCAAGTATGGCGCGGCCCTGGCGCACACAGCCGGGATGTACGCGCATCTGGCTGAGGCCAAAGCCGGCCCGCCGCACACGGGTGAGGCGTTGTTTGAGCTG
>JAXGUU010000533.1:0-2337 GCA_040774145.1 Anaerolineae bacterium | reverse complement strand
CGCGTGGAAGCCGTCGAAGCCGTCGCCGTGGATGAGCGCTGGCAGCCCATACCGGGCACCGAGGAGATCATCCCATGTGACACCCTGCTCCTCTCCGTGGGCCTGATCCCGGAGAACGAACTCTCGCAGAAGGTGGGGGTCAGGCTCGACCCCGTGACGGGCGGCCCCTACGTCGACGAGAGCTATCAGACGAGTCTCCCGGGCATCTTCGCCGCCGGCAATGTGGTCCACGTCTACGACCTCGTCGACTGGGTCACGGAAGCCGGACAGGTTGCCGGAGAGCGGGCCGCGTGCTACGCGATGGGCACGACCTGCGCCACCGTCGCGCCGCCGATTCCCACGCGTGCGGGCGAACACGTCCGCTACGTGGTACCGCACTCACTCAATCCTGAGCAGCTGACCCAGGCCGATGTACGCCTGCAGATGCGCGTAACCGAACCCCTAGAAGAGGCGGTGCGCATTGAGGTTCACGATGGAGAGCGACTGATCACGCGGCAGGGCGCGCGCTATGCCCGACCCGGCGAGATGGTCAACATCACGCTGCGCCGCCGCGACTACGACACGGTGAGGATCGCCCGGGAGCTCCGGGTCAGCGTCACGCCGCGTTAGTTTGGGAAAGGACACCGACACCGGATGACCCAGGTCACAGAGACACTCATCTGCATCACGTGCCCGATGGGATGTACCCTCGAGGTCACGCACGAGGGCGACACCGTGCTCAACGTGGAGGGCAACACCTGCAAGCGTGGGCTCGCCTACGTCGAGCGCGAGCTGACGGACCCGCGCCGCATGGTCGCTACGACGGTCCGCGTCAAGGATGGGCTCCACCCGCTCGTCCCGGTCTACACGCAAGCGCCCTTCCCCAAACCCCTGATTTTCGATCTGCTGGCGGAGATCCGGGAACTTGAGATTGAGGCCCCCGTGCATACGGATCAGGTCGTCCTTCACGACGCCCTGGGTACGGGCATTGACGTGGTTGCCAGCCGCGAGATGCCGCGACAACCGGCCTAACCCGCCCGAGGAGCCCCAGCCAACGAGAGGAGATAGAACGATGGCCATGCCACAACCGTCGAAACTGACAGGCCCGGAATATGAGGACACTCGCACCAAGGAGATCCAGCCGTCGAAGATCCCTGATCAACCCTACAACATCGTCATCATCAACGCCGACACCTACCGCTACGACAATCTCTTCGACCGGGCCGCCGCGCAGGAAGGCCACCCGGCTGTAGCCACACCCCACCTCGATGCCTTCGCCCGGCGCGCCGTCAGCATGTCCCGTTTCTACACGGGGAGCTTCCCCACCATACCCGAACGCACCGACCTCATCTCGGGTCGCTACGCCTGGCCCTGGTATCCCTGGCGACCCTTGGATGAGGCCAATCTCATGCCGCAGCTGCTCAACCGGGAAGGGTACGTCACCCAGCTCGTCTGCGACTGTCCCCATCTTTTCAACATGGGCTTCCACCGCGTCTTCCACGCCGCCTACCAGGTCCGGGGTCAGGAGGGCGATATGCCCTTCCTGCACCTCAACGACCCCATCGTGCCCGTGATGTCACGTGAAAAGACGCGTACCGGGCACCATTTCCAGGATCGCATCCTAGTCGATCTCCACCGTTGGACCAACCGCTACTACCGTTGCGAGGAGGAGACCTTCCCCTATCGCACGGCGCAGCACGTGGTCCGCTGGCTTGAGGAGAACGACACTTTTCGCCCCTTCCTGCTCTGGGTCGATTTCTTCGATCCCCATGAACCCTGGGACCCGCCCGAGTACATGGTCAGGGCATACGACCCCGACTATGACGGCGATCCGATGCTTCATCCCAACTATGGCTATGCAAGTGACTACACGCCGGCGGAGCTGCACAACCTGCGCGCGCACTACTGCGCCGAGGCGACGCTCGTGGACCGCTGGGTCGGGCGCATCTTCGAGAAGCTCGATGATCTGGCCCTCTGGGACAACACCATCGTCATCTTCACCACCGACCACGGGATGAGCCTGGGCGAGCACAACCGCACGGGCAAGAGCAACATCAACGAGCAGGATCATCGCCGCTGGCCCCTCTACCCTGAGGTCGCCCACATCCCCTTCCTCATCGCGGCCCCGGGCGTGGAGGGCGGGCAGACCGTTGACCTGCTGGCGCAACCGGTGGACATCCTCCCCACATTGCTCGACCTGAGCAACCTCCAGGTCACGCCGCCGGCTCCCTTCCACGGTCAGTCGTTCGCCCCCAGCCTCCGGGGCCAGGCACAGGCCCCGATCCGCGACTGGGCGACCTGCGGTTGCTTCCTGCGTGACCAGAATGGGTCGGTACCCGACACCGCAACCACGCCCGT
>JAXGUU010000532.1:0-2344 GCA_040774145.1 Anaerolineae bacterium | reverse complement strand
CTGCTGATCCCGCACCACTATGAGGAACACATCCTCCGAATGCCGTACGCTACGTGGCCCGATCCCGTCAACCGCGCATTCAAACACGTCAACCCATCCATCTACGTACCTATGCAGGGCCCAAGCGAACTCGGGGCCAGTGGCAAGCTTGTGGCCTGGGACCGCACCGCCGATCTGCCCAACCTGTTCGTGCCCACCATGACTGTCGGTGCAGCCTACGATACGATGGACCCCGCACACATGGAATGGATGGCGGGCCAGGTACAACGCGGACGGTACCTCCACTGCCCCAAGGGGAGCCACCTGACGCTCTACGACGACCCGGAACCCTATTTCGAGGGGATCATCCGCTTCATCAACGACGTCGACGCTGCCCGCTTCTGATCGCCGGTTCTGACCGCCGGTTCTGACCGCCGGTTCCGACCGCGTGCCTATGACCACCGTGGAGGCGTATGGACGAGAGAACAATTGCGGAGCTGCAGGCGGGCTTGGCATCGGGTGAGTTCAGCAGCCGCGAACTCACCACAGCCTACCTCAGCGTGATCCAGCAGGTTGACAAGCAAGGACCTGCGCTCAATGCGATCATCGAACTCAACCCCGACGCCCTGTCGATCGCGGATGCACTGGATGCTGAACGCAGGGCGACAGGGGCGCGCGGTCCGCTCCACGGCATCCCGCTCATCCTCAAGGACAATATCGATACTGCGGATCGGATGATGACCACAGCAGGTTCGATCGCACTTGCAGGATCGATAGCGACCGAGGATGCCACCGTCACCGCTCGCCTGCGCGCAGCAGGCGCCATTGTCCTTGGCAAGGCGAATCTGAGCGAGTGGGCCAACTTCCGATCGACACACTCCACGAGCGGGTGGAGCAGCCGTGGCGGTCAGACGCGCAACCCGTATGCGCTCGACCGAAACCCCTGTGGATCCAGCTCCGGCTCTGCCGTTGCCGTGGCCGCCAACCTCTGCGCCGCTGCCATAGGGACCGAAACGGATGGATCGATCATCTGCCCATCGCAGACCAATGGTGTGGTGGGCATCAAGCCCACGGTGGGCCTCGTGAGCCGTGCTGGCATCATCCCTATCAGCCACACCCAGGACACTGCGGGCCCCATCGCGCGGACCGTGGCCGATGCAGCTCTCGTTCTTGGAGCGCTCACCGGGGTGGATCCCCATGACACCGCCACCCATGCGAGCGGTGGGCGCTTCCTGACCGACTACACCTCCAGCCTCGATCGCGATGGATTGCGCGGAGCCCGTATCGGCATCGCGCGCAAGGGCTTCGGCTTCGACAGCCGGGTCGACGCCATCATAGAAGAAGCCATCGGCGTGATGGCACGGCTCGGAGCGGTAATCGTCGACCCCGCAGATGTTCAGACACCCGACGCCCTGGGCAAGGCAGAGACCGAAGTGCTGCTCTACGACTTCAAGACCGATCTCAACGCCTACCTCGCGCACCTTGGACCTGAGGTCGCCGTGCATTCGCTGACGCAACTCATCGCGTTCAATGAGGCACACAGCGACGCCGTCATGCCCTACTTCGGCCAGGAGCGCCTGCTCCTGGCCGAGGAAAAGGGTGGCCTCGACGGTGAACCCTACCTAGCAGCACTGGAGACGTGCCGCCGGCTGTCCCGCACCGAGGGCATCGACGCTACCCTGGAAAAGCACCAACTCGACGCCATCATCGCTCCTTCCGGCGGCCCGGCGTGGATGACGGATTGGGTGAACGGCGATCACTACACGGGAGGCGACGGCCCACCGGCTGCCGTGGCTGGCTATCCCGAAGTCACGGTGCCCGCGGGCACGATCTTCGGGCTTCCTGTCGGCCTCTCGTTCATTGGAGGAGCATATCAGGAGCCGGTGCTGATCAGGCTGGCATATGCGTTCGAACAAGCGACCCAGGCGCGACGCCAGCCCACCTTCCTGCCTACCGTGGACATGAAACGATAGCGCGGGAAAACGTGCCCAAAGGGCGTACCCCAGGGCCGCGGTGCGTGTTGTAGAAACGGGCGCCGAAGACGTCCCGCGGTGACCGTTACCGGCATCATTGGGCGTCCCTCTACGCCTGCGCCGCGATGGCACGCACACGTCTCTATGTTACAATGCGCCGGATAGTGCAACGCTCCGGCCCGTCTCCGGGTCGGAGCTTCGAACAATACCTGAGAGGAATACACGATAATGGAAGCGACCGAAGAACTGACGTTGGGCAGCAAGGTCCACGTTCGCAGCCATGGCTACCTGGTCTACCTCGTCCTCTTCATGGGCCTGGTAGCGGTGATGGATCAGTATCTTTCCACCATCAAGAGCACCATGACGTCCTATATGGTAGCGGAGTATGGGAT
>JAXGUU010000531.1:0-2351 GCA_040774145.1 Anaerolineae bacterium | reverse complement strand
CGCTGTGAGGCTCCTCGATCGCGATGGCCTTCTCTTGGCTGGAGGCACAACCGACACCGAGGGTGTGGTACGGCTTCCTCTGGTAGCTGGAGACGGTCGCGTGAATGGCGACGTTGAGGCGGCGGGATGGCAGGCAGCTGCTGTCGTCGGCGAACCCGGCACCGATGGGTTCGGCTTCGTGGGCTCAGGATGGTATGGGGCGACACCCCCCTGGTCCTACAACAATATCTCGGTCGCGGATCCGGCGGCGCCTGCCTCGACGGTGACCTTCATCCGGACCGACCGGCGGGTCTATAGGCGCGGAGACCCGGTGCGGTACGCCGGTCTCATACGCACGTGGCGACCGGAAGAGCTCATTCGCGGTGGGGCATCTCCTTTCGGCTACCTCCTGCCGGACGCTGAGGGCTCCACGTCCGACAGCTATGCTGAGCTTGCGCTCCGCGATGCCCAGGGAGAGATCGTGGCCCGTCAGGCCCTCCAACCTTGGGACGGGCCTGACACCGATCCCGGCGCGGCTGAGACCGATCGTAGAGCGCAGGGCGGGCTCTTCTCGGGCACGCTCCGCCTCCCGGAGGACTTGACGCCGGGCAGCTACGTTCTGGATACCGTGGATGCCGGCCCCGGGTCGCTGTCCGCTATCACTCTCACAATCATTGGGCCTGAGCCGGCGACGACTGTGGATGTAGAGCCCCTGGTGGCTGCTGTCGTCGTCGGCGATGTGGCGCGCTACGTGGTCACCGTGCAGACCCTGTCGACCCTCAGCAGCCCCTATGCCTCGTGGTCGGCTCCGGCCCTTCCGAGCCGCGAGGTCACGGTCTCCTGGGAGCTCGTGGCAGCACCGGCGTCGCCTCCCATGCTGCCATCTGACGCATGGCTGCCGATCGGCTGGCGCTGGGGTGGGGAGGGACTGTCTGCGGATCGCCGCGTCATCGTGCGTGGCCATGGGGTCACCGACGACGAAGGCCGGCTGGTGATCGAAATACCCACCGACACCGTCACGCTCCCAGGTGAGTCGGGTAGCGTTGACACGACATGGTCACTTCCCGGTTTCCGGGAGCCGCAAGCCTGGACGCTGCGGGCCGTGATCTCCGATGCCGATGTGGGGCTGCTGGCTGACGCCCCCTCAGGCGAAGCAAGTCTCCTGGTCTATCCGGCGGAGTGGGTCGTCGGCATCCGTCCCAACGCGTGGATCTTCAGGTCAAGACAGCGTGTCACGCTTGATCTGGCGGTCGCAGCCTGGGGAGAGTTGACGGGTGCGGAGCACGTTGCCGGCGTGGAGCTTGATGTTCAGCTCATTCAGCGTACCTGGGACGCTACAGGCGAGGGAGAGGTCGCGCAGCCGACCGATACCGTCGTCGTCGAGCAGACGGTGACGACCGGCGTCGACGGACGCGCTGCTGCTGCATTTGTCTTTCCTACCCCCGGCACCTACCTCGTCACGGCACGAACTGTCGACGAGGCAGGGCGCTCTGTGACGTCCGTCATCCCTCTCTGGGTGGGCGGTGGTCAGGCGGATACGGCCGGCTACCCGGCGGCTGGAAGCGGACTCCGTCTGGTGCTCGACGCCGACCTTTATCGTGAAGGCGATAGGGCGCGCCTGTTGGTGCTCTCGGACGGGCACGAGAGCGAACCCCTACACGCGCTCCTGACGGTTGAGCGCGAGGGCGTCTACTCCGTGGAGCATCACGTGCTCGATGCCGCCGATCCGACGATTGAGATCCCCATCCTTGCTGAGTACGCACCGAATGTGATCGTCTCGTGCGTTATCGTGCGCTCGGCGACGCCGACATCGCCGGGCTATACGCGCGTGGGCTTTGTGCACCTCAACGTGGACCTGCCCGCAACCCGCCTGCACGTCGAGGTGCGTCCCGAGGAGGAAACCGTGCAACCGGGTGACCGCGCGAGCTTCGTCGTGCGGGTGACCGATAGCCAGGGCAGACCTGTGGAGGCTGCTCTTCTTGTGGGGATTGAGGGCGCCCGTTCTGCACAACAGCCCGGAGATCAGCCGTCGCCGGCGAGCTCAACGCCCCTGCAGGAGTTGTTCTACGGTACGCATCGGCTGGGCGTCGCGACCGCGGTGGGTCTGCACGCCACGCCGGAGGTGGTACCGCCGACCATCGATCGATTCCCTGACGCCCTAGGGGTGGATCGTGGGGGGGAGCGTGAGGGTGTGCCGTCCCCGCTCGGGGGAGAGGACGCGTTCGATCTTGACTATGAAGGTGCGGCCTTCTGGCATGCGTGGCTCACGACAGACGATCAGGGCGAGGCGCGCTTGACGGTCGATGTGCCCCAGCGACTCGCTACCTGGACGCTCGCGGCCTACGCTGTGACGGCGGATACGCAGGTGGGCG
>JAXGUU010000530.1:0-2395 GCA_040774145.1 Anaerolineae bacterium | reverse complement strand
GAAGCAGCATGCAATCTCGGAGGAACTGGAACATGGGGAAGAGGCTGTACGTGGGGAATCTGCCATATCGCATGAGCGAGGAAGAACTGGCAGATGTGTTCGCCCAGGTCGGCGAGGTCGCCGACGTGGCGATCGTCATCGATCGTGACACCGGCCGCTCCAAGGGCTTTGGCTTCGTGGAGATGGCCGAGGACGCCGGCGCCCAGACGGCACTGCAGGAGCTGAACGGCGCCCAGGTGGGTGGGCGCACCATCAAGGTCGCGGAGGCAAATCCTCGCCCCCCGCGCGTGAACCGCGGGCCGCGTGACGTTTCGGGCTACGATCGGTAGGGGTTGCCCAGCAAAAACGATTCGCACCAACCGGCACAGGCAAAAACCCCCGGATCCTTTGGGATCCGGGGGTTTATCATGCCCTTTGGGCCGACGCGATCGCGCTGAGACAATCAGGCCTCGCCCTCCTCGGCATCAGCCTCAGCCTCAGCCTCAGCAGCCTCCTCAACGACACGTTCCTCTTCCGCGACCTCTTCCTCGACCGCGGCACGCGGCACGCTCACCTGCACCACTACCGCGTCGCCATCAGTGAGCACATCCACACCCTCGGGCACCGTCAGGTCGGATACGGCGATGTGGGCATGGAGGTGAACCAAGCCACTGATGTCGACCTCGATGACGTCGGGAAGGTCGCTCGGGAAACACTCTACCTCGACGTAGTCGAGCTGCTGCACGAGCACCCCGCCCCCCTCCGTGACGGCCGGCGCCTCGCCGATGAGCAGCAGGGGCACGGTGCTGCGGAGCTTTTCGTCCGCCAGCACGCGGTAGAGGTCCACATGCAGGAGGTTGCCGCTCACCGGGTCACGCTGCACCTCGCGGAACAACGCTTGGTGCTGCTCGCCGCCACCGACGTCAACGCTCACAAAGTGGCTGTAGCCCGCCCGGCTGACGACGCGCGCCAATACCTGCTGGCTGAACTGCAGCTTGGTAGGCTGAAAACGGCGGCCGTACAGCACGCCGGGCACGATACCCTCACGCCGTAGGGCGCGGGGGGTCTTGGTCTCGTCCCTCGGTTGCGCCGAGAGAGGGATCTGTGTTGGCATCTCGTCCTCCACAACTGTCAGCGTCAAGGGTGGAGCAGAGCCCCCACCCGGCAGTCACACCGCCGGTGCCTGACCAAGGCCGCGGTCAACGGCCGCAGCCGATCCGACGTCCGAACGCCAATTATACCCGTGGCGGCAAGGATGGTCAAACGCCAGGACCGCGCCCCGGCATGTACCTCCCGCGATCCCCGCGTCCCGAAGGCCCCCGCGTCAGTCCCGGCGACGGCGATAGCCTCGCATCGGGGCCTTTGAGAAATGGGTGCGCCGCCTACTTGTTGCGGCCGCGCACCATTTGCAGCCAGGCGATCAGCTCCCGCGCCGTGCGCAGGGCGCCCTCGGCGTCGGCCACCGTAGGCCGCCTGCCCCGGTGGACGATGTCGTTGCGCAGGTCATTCAGCATATTGAACGACTTCCACAGCGGCACGTTGTCGCGTTTGAGGCTAAAGCCGGTGTAGATGCGCAGTAGCGCATCGAGTTTGGACGTGAGGCTGCGAGTAGAGAGGGTGTGATCGATCGCGTGGTCGGGCACGTTGCGCCGCACCATCCCCCGCGTGAGCAGGGCCGAGACGGCCGTCTCGACGGCCGTATGGCAGGTGGTGATCGCTTGCCGCGGAAAGCGCTGCGCCAGGGCGCGGTCCGCCTCCATCAGCAGGTCGTCGGCCAGCCCCACCGGGTCGGGCTCAGCGAGCGCCTCGCCCAGCTGCCGGTACCAATCGTCGCCCCGCCCGTGCAGGTCAAAACTGTCGCTCTCGCGCTCCTCTTGGGCCGTCAGTTCGGCCTGCAGCGGGTCCTCGAGGAGCAGGCTGCCATCCTCCATGCGCACCGAGATATCGATGTCATCCCGGCGCAAGTCGAACACGTGGTAGAGGCGCGCCTTGTGGCGCACCGCCGCAATGAGGGTGTTCAACGCCTCGAGGGAAGCCTCGGTAAAGGAGGTGCGCAGCCGGTCCAGGCGCACCCGGTTCTGCAGGTCAAAGCCGTCGGGCAGGGGCTGGATGATCGTGGCGCACGAGTTGATCGAGCCCAAGGAGGCCACGTTGCGGCCAAAGAGCACCCGCAGCACAAAGGGATGGTCGTACCAGGTGTAGGAGGTGAACCCCGCCGTCTCTCCGTCCTGAGGGATCGACTGGGCAAGCTCGGGGCGCGAGGAGATGGTGACGAACGGGCTGTAGGCCCGCTCCGAGACGTGCGCTACGACTGTCTCGTGCTCCGATACCGCGATCTCGTAATCGCCGCCGCGCAAACCAAAGGGCAGGCTGGCAAAGGCTACCAGGACAGGCATCCGTTCCCCTTGCTGGGATG
>JAXGUU010000529.1:0-2400 GCA_040774145.1 Anaerolineae bacterium | reverse complement strand
TCGGCTGCGGCCTGATTGTACCAGGTGATGGCCCCGCGGTGGTCGAGGATGAGGATGATCGACTGCGCGGTCTGGACCACGCTCCGAACGAAGTCGCGCTCGGCAGCCAGCTCGGCGGTCAAGCGTCGACGACGGCGGGACCAGCGGTGCAGCCATTCTGCGTGGACCAGGCTGATGGCCATGACTAAGATGGTGACGGCGAACCCAGCCGTCAGGTTATCGCCGCGAGCGTAGACGGCCCAGAGGCTCGCGCCGGCAAGGAGTCCGAGCGTCGACAGATAGACGGCACGGGAGTAGGTCACGCCGGCCACAATGGCTGCGGGTGCAAGCAGGTAGAGGATGAAGGGGGAGAGCTGCAGGAGCTCGACGACGAGGTAGAGGATGATCAGCAGGGCGGCATAGACGGCCAGAAACTGCCGGCTCGATAGGTTGCGCGCCGGCTGTTCGTGTTTCAAGGCCTGGGGATTCGTGATCAACTGAGACAAGGTGCTGCCTCCGAGCTTCACAGTGTCTGTATGCCGTGATGTGGGCGACCTCGCGCACGGGGCCGCCCGCACCCATTCTATGGATGAACAGAATATGGTCAAGTTCTCGCCGCCGCCATCGTGTCAGGGTTATCGCATAGGACCTTCCGGGAAGCTCGAAGGTGCGTCTCGCCAGGCGGAATCCCGCGTCCGACGCTCTCGCTGTGGTGAGCGAGGCTCTGCTCGCTTCCCGGAAGGTTGCTCCACACCGGCCTTGTGTTGTCCGGCGCCGGCTCTGGAGTATACTCACGGGCCAATCGGGACGACGGAGAGAGGGGTCGCGATGGAGTGGTGTGTCTACGTTCTGAGGTGTGGTGATGGGTCATTCTACACCGGCATGACCAACGATCTGTCGCGTCGCCTCGAGGAGCACCGGACCGGACGAGGCAGTCGCTATACCCGCGCGCACCTCCCCGTGAGGCTGGTGGCGGCGTGGTCCTTTGACGACCGCGGTGCGGCGCTCTCCGCCGAGGCGCTCTTCAAGAAGCTCCGCCGCAACGATAAGGCGCGGATCATCAGGGACCGGGCGCCCTTCAGGGCGGCACCCTTCGCCGCGGAGCTGCTGAGGGAGGCCCGAGCATGATGCGCCCGTCACGGCTTGCGCCGAGCGTCGATGTGGGCGTCTACGTCCACGTGCCTTTCTGTCTGCAGCGCTGCACCTACTGCGACTTCAACACCTACACCGGCTTGCTCCTGCTGGAGGACGACTATGTGGAGGCGCTGACGGACGAGGTGCGGCTGCGCGCTGAGCGGTCGGTCAGCGTGCGGGCGCGGACCCTCTACTTTGGGGGGGGCACGCCCTCGCTGCTGCAGCTCGACCACGTGGCCTCCGTCATCGAGGTGGTGCGGTCCGCGATGCGGCTCCCGTGGGACGCTGAGGTGACCCTGGAGGCGAACCCGGGGACGTTCAGTGGGGCTTACCCTGCAGGCCTGCTGGAGGCCGGTGTGACCCGGCTCAGCCTCGGCGTGCAGTCGTCCCACAGCCACGAGTTGGTGATGTTGGGGCGCCTTCACACGTGGCAAGAAGCGGTCGAGAGCTATGCTCTGGCACGGCGGGCCGGTTTCGGCAACATCAGTCTGGACCTGATGTATGGCCTGCCCGGGCAGTCGCTGGATCTGTGGCTCGAGACGGTTGACCGCTGTCTCGACCTCGCTCCCGATCATCTCTCGCTCTACGCGCTGACGTTGGAGCCGGGCACACCGCTGGCAGAGACGCTCATGCTTCAGGAGGTCGATCCTCCTGATGGCGACCTCGCCGCCGACATGTATGAGGCGGCCTCAGAGCGGCTGCACGAGGCCGGTTTCTGGCAGTATGAGATCTCCAACTGGGCGCGTGGCACCACGTCACCGCCCGACGTGTGGAGCTTGCCGCCCGGTGGGATCACCGAGGGTATCGGCCCCACCGTCTCGGCGCACAACATGATCTATTGGCGCAATGAGCCGTGGCTTGGCCTGGGAGCGGGCGCGCACTCGTGGTTCCGGGGGCGCCGATGGAGCAACCTGCCGCACCCGCGTGCCTACATTCACGCCATCCGGAGCGAGCAACTGGGGGGGTACGGTGAGGCGGCGGCTGCGCCGAACGTCGTCTGTGGTGAGACGATGATGATGGGCCTGCGTCTTGCCGAGGGCGTGGTCGATGGGCGGTTTCAGGCGATCTGTGGGACGGATCTGGAGACGCTGTACGGGGCCGCGATCGGGAGGTTCGTCGAGCTGGGGCTGCTCACGTGGCAGGGGCAGCGGCTGCGTCTGACGACACGCGGGCGCCTGCTCGGCAACCAGGTGTTCGAGGCGTTCCTGCTGCCTGAGGAGCCGGCAGCGCGATAGGCGCGGGAGACGCCCCGCCGGGAGACGCCCCACCGGGGCGTCTCTACGAGGT
>JAXGUU010000528.1:0-2405 GCA_040774145.1 Anaerolineae bacterium | reverse complement strand
GTAACCATCCGTCCGCTCATGGGTGGTAAGCATTCGTCCGACTACGACCGGTAACCATTCGTCCGGCTATGACTGGTCAAGTCTAGCACGGTCACTGACACCTGCCGCGCCCGACGCCCCGGGACGGGGCTGCACGCATTCGGTCACAGGCTTCCCGCCCCGTCTCGGGGCGGGTTGGTCTGACGGCGAGCACTGCGGATCGGAGAGGGTGCCGCGTTCAACGCCCCGGGACGGGGCTGCAAGCTGACAACCGCGGGCCGGTCCGGCGGCGCTGGCTGCGTGTCCATAGTTGGGCCATGTTGACCAGGCATCGTCGGACGCGGTCGCCAGGCTGCCGGCGCACGGTGCCTTCGCTGGAAGCCCCTGTGACCTGCCGCCAAGCCACATGCGATCGCTCTGACGTGTCCGGGCGACGCCGCCGGCCCCAGTGACTCGTCCTGACGATCCCCAAGCAAGCTCCCCCAGCTGGGGGATGACGTCTCCCCAAGCCCTGAGCTATCCTATAGACATCAAGGCAAGTGTAGTGATAGGAGTGGGCAGATGGCCAAGGTAGTCCTGGAGACGAGGCAGCTGACGAAGCGCTTTGCGGACGTCCTCGCGGTTGACGGCGTCGACCTCGCGGTGCAGGAGGGTGAGGTGTACGGTTTCCTCGGTCCTAACGGCTCGGGCAAGACGACGACGATCGGCATGTTGTTGGGGCTCATGCATCCGACGATAGGGGAGATCACGATCTTTGGGGAGCGCGTTGATCCGGGTCGCGTAGCGCCCCTGCGTCAGGTGGGGGCGTTGGTGGGTGCGCCGGCGATGATTCCCGGCTTCACCGCACGCCACAACCTGCAGTTGTTGACCTACCTCGACGGCATATCGCCCGACGGGCGTGCTCGGGCTGCACGGGTGGATGAGGTATTGGCACAGGTCGGATTAGGCCACGCGGCAGACCGTAAGGCCGGCGGCTTCTCACTCGGGATGAAGCAGCGCATGGGGTTAGCCGCGGCGATGCTGCACCGACCACGCCTTCTGATCCTCGACGAACCGACCAATGGCCTCGATCCCGCGGGGATGCGGGAGATCCGCGGCCTGATCCGTCGGTTGGTGGCGGAGGGCGTGACCGTTTTCCTGAGCAGTCACCTTCTGCACGAGGTCGAGCAGGAGTGTGATCGCGTGGCGGTGCTCAACCGAGGACGCGTGGTGGCTCAGGGGCGAGTGAGTGAACTCCTGGTGGGTGGGGCGACGGTCTGTGCCCTGGTGCCGGATCCGGCAGCAGCCGCGCGCCTGCTCGGGTCGTTGCCCGAGGTCACGTCGGTGCGGTCGGATGGGCGCTACGTTGAGGTGGTCGGCTTGCGGAGCGAGGTCGTGAACCTGCAGCTGGTGCAGGGGGGCGTCGTGCCCAGCGAGCTCTTCACTCAGCAGGTCGATCTCGAGCACGTTTTTCTGGAACTGACGGCGGACGCCGCGTGAGGGGGGCTATGATGACCAACGTTCTGGCTGCTGAATTCCGCAAGACCTTCGGGCGGCGAGCGGTCTGGGTGCTCACCGGTGTGGTAGCCGCCTTCACCGTGCTCTACTTCGTGCTGGCGCATATGACCGTACGGCAGGCTCAGATCACGGGCATGGAGGTGGGATCGATTCCGCCCGTGACGTGGCCTCAGGGGTTGGCCACAGGCGTTGTGGAGCTGCTCGCGCCTGGGTTTCTGGGCGGGATCGCGGCGGTTGTGCTGGCCTCGTCGCTGTGGTCCTCGGAGATGCGCTGGCGGACGCTCCACCTATGGCTGGGTCGCGGCGTCTCCCGGACTCAGATGCTGACGGCTAAGGCCGTGATCTTGATCCTGCCTCTCCTGCTCGTGATGACAGCGGGAACGGTGGCTGCCGGGGGCACGAGCGCCGCCCTGACCCTGTTCACCGAGGGTGAGATCAGCCTGGGCCTGGTCGACGGCCTCCAGGTCGTCCTCGGCGTTCTGAGGCTGACGCTCGCGCTGATGCCCGTGGCGGCACTCACGCTGCTGGCTGGTGTCGTCGTGCGCTCGGGGGCCGGGAGTCTCGGTGCGGCGATGGGCTATATGCTGCTGGGAGAGCAGCTGATGGGTGCGGTGCTGGGACTGGTCGGTATCGGCGAGGTGGCGCGCTACTTGCCGATCGCCGTGGCGAGTGGCTTGGCTGCCCACGGGCGGTCGATGGTACGCGATGCAGCAGCTAAGCTCCCGATGATGGAGGCGACGACGGCGCTGGTCGGCTGTGCGGTCTGGGCGGCGATCCTGCTGGGTGTCGCCATCCGGACCCTGCACCGGCAGGACCTCACGGGGTAGGGTGGGCCTTGCCCGGCCCTGTGGACCTTCCGCGCTCGCATCTCATCGAGCGGCTGAACGAGATGGTGCCGCGCAGCCGGGTTGTGCTGCTGCGAGCGCCCG
>JAXGUU010000527.1:0-2413 GCA_040774145.1 Anaerolineae bacterium | reverse complement strand
CACGCGGCGGACGCAACTTCATCGCCACGCATCGCGAGCGGGCCTCGTTGGTGCGCTTGCTGGAGGCCCACGGGCTGCAGCCGCTCTTCACCGACTGCATCACGAAGGATGATCCCTATCCGCGCAAGCCCGACCCGGCCTCGATCCTGGCGCTGATGGCGCGACACGGTCTCGATCCCCGGCACTGCCTGGCGATCGGTGACCGGGAGCTGGACATCGTCGCAGGCGTGCGCGCCGGTGTGCAGACCTGTTTCTTCGGTGCGGCGGACCATCAGACACCGGCGGATCTGGAGATCAGCGGCTATGATGAGCTGTTGCGCCGGTTGCGCGACGGTCGAGAATAGAGTCGTGCTCACAATAGCGAATAGCATGTGAATAGGAGGCAACTAGATGCGAGAGGTCCCGACGTTTCCCGAGTTCAAGCAGCTGGAGCTGGATGATCGCGAGTTTCTGCACTCTCAGCTGTGGGCGTTTCAGCCGCAGACCTCGGAGCTGACGTTCAACAACCTGTATCTTTGGCGGTCCTACTATCGTTATGAATGGTCCGTCTGCGATGACCGGATCCTCTTGGTGGCCAACGAACGAGAGGGTGGCCTTTTCGGTTACCCGCCGATCGGTCCCGCCGCGCGGGCTGATGTCACGGCGAGATTCCTCGCGTGGATGCGGGATGAGCGGGGCGCCGACGAGCCGCTGATCGCGCGGGCCGGCAAGCGATTGGTGGACGAGATCGAGGGCGACGAGCGCTTCACCGCGACGCCGACGCGCGATCACTTCGACTATGTGTACCTTACGGATGACCTCGCCGAGTTCCCCGGGCGAAAGTACAGCGCCAAGCGCAACCATATCAACCAGTTCACCCGCTTCTACCGGTACGAGTATCGCGCGATCACGACGGAGCTGGTGCCGGCGTGCCTCGCGCTGGCGGAGGTCTGGTGTGAGCAGCGCCTCTGTGAGGAGGATCTCAGCCTGCAGCACGAGCTGTGCGGCATCCAGGATGTGCTGAACCACTTCGACGCGTTGGACATGGACGGGGGCGCGATCCTGGTCCACGATCAGGTGCAGGCCTTCGCTCTGGGCGAGCGGCTGAACGAGACCACCGCCGTGATCCACATCGAGAAGGCCAACCCGGAGTTCAAGGGCATCTACCCGATGATGACCCAAGCCTATGCTCGGCGCTGGCAGGGCGTCACAAAGCACATCAGCTTGGAGCAGGATCTGGGCGAGCCGGGCCTGCGTCGGGCGAAGGAATCCTACTACCCCGACTATATGGCTGAGAAGTTCGAGGTGCGGCTCGCTGAGTAGGGGTGAATGGGCGACCTCGCTCGAGCGAGGTCGCCCGTTGGCCTTCAGTCGGTCTCGTCCGCCGTCAGCCGCTTGCGCTCGATGGCGGCGCCGACAAAGCCTTTGAAGAGCGGGTGCGGTCGTTGAAGCCGCGACTTGAACTCCGGATGGAACTGGCTCCCCACCATCCACGGGTGATCCCGCAATTCGGCGATCTCCACGAGTCTCCCGTCAGGGGAGAGCCCGCTGTAGACGAGGCCCGCGTCGCCGAGTACTTGCCGGTAGGCGTTGTTGAACTCGAAGCGGTGCCGGTGGCGTTCGGAGACCTGCTCGACGCCATAGGCGGCAGCGGCTTTCGTCCCCGGCGTCAGTAGGCACGGATAGCGACCCAACCGCATCGTCCCACCCATGTCGACGATGCTGTGCTGATCGGGCATCAAGGCGATGATCGGGTGGGCCGTTTTGGGCTCGAACTCGGTGCTGTTGGGGGCGTCGCTGTCCAGCACGTGGCGTGCCAGCTCGATGCACATCACCTGCATGCCGAGACAGAGGCCCAGATAGGGGATGTTGTGCTCGCGGGCGATGCGTGCGGCGACGATCTTGCCCTCGATCCCGCGATAGCCGAAGCCGCCCGGCACGACAACGCCATCCGCGCGGAGTAGGCGATCCGTCTCTTTGCCTTTCTCCAGATCCTCAGAGTGGATCCAGTCGATCTCGATCTCGTAGTCGTGATGCAGACCGGCGTGGATCAGGGCCTCGCGGACGCTCATATAGGCGTCGTGGAGTTCTACGTATTTGCCGACCAGGGCGATGTTGACGGCGGGCTGCGGGCGCTTGAGTTTGGCGACGGCCGCACACCACTCGTCCATCCTCGGTCGCTCGCCCGCCTCGGTGAGCGCAAGCCGCCGGACCACCAGGTCGCCCAGCCCCTCCTCCTCCAACATCAGTGGGACCTCGTAGATGCTGCCTACCGTGAGCAGGGGGATGACGGCCTCGCGATCCACATCGCAGAAGAGCGCGATCTTGGCCCGGATGTCGTGGTCGATGGGCAGGTCCGACCGCAGGGTGATGATATCGGGCTGGATGCCCATGCCCCGCAGCTCGCGCACGCTATGCTGCGTCGGCTTGGTCT
>JAXGUU010000526.1:0-2446 GCA_040774145.1 Anaerolineae bacterium | reverse complement strand
GGGCACGTCAGTGGGATCGCTTCCCACTGGCGTGCCTGGCGTTGGCGGACGGCGATGGCGCGGGTGGCGGGATCTACGAACTGCTCTCGCGGGCGCTGCGTCGCTCGGACGCCCCTGTTCTGCGCAGCGTCGGCTCCGATCTTGTTGGAGTGACGGCACCGGTCGCTCTGATCAACGGTCTCGACCGCGTGGAGACCGTGCTGATCGTGGATGGTTACCACCACCTCCAGCAGGCGACATCGCGGGACGTGCTCTCGGCGCTGTTGATCCATGGGTCGCCGCGACTGCACCTGGTTTTGGCAGGACGCGGCGATCCCGGCGTAGCGGTGGGACGGTTGCGGGTGCGTGCCGAGCTGCTGGAGCTCGGTCTTAACCGGCTGGCCTTCACTGACGAAGAGGTGGCGGACTACGCATCGGGTGTGAACTGCGTATCCGATCCGGCGGTCCGGGGAGCCCTCCGGCTCACGTTGGGATGGCCCCAGGGCGTGCAGATGGTGCTGGGCCAGGTTGACCCGGTAGGCGCTGTCCGCAGCTACTTCGACCGCGAGATGATCGCGTGGGCGGCGCTACGGGAGAGGCTTGAGCGGGTCGCGCAACTCGAGACCTTGACGGCCCGATCGGTGGACGCGCTGACGGGTGGCGACGATGGTCAGGTGTGGTTGGAGTCGTTGGACGATGCGGGATTCCTCCTGTTACCTCTGGATGACGTACGCGAGGCGTGGCGTTTCCATCCCCTGCTCGCGGCCTATCTGCAGGGCCGCCTGGACGATCTGCTCCGCGGATGAGCGTTGTCGGCCTGTGCCGTCAGGTTGCCGAATGTCGGATTGTGCTTACAATCGTGGCGACCTTACGGTGCCGCGACGCGGGAGCCGATTACCGGGAGACACGAGGATACGCTATGAGATTGCACTTCACCGGCGCGCTGACGGCGCGCGACTGCAAGCAACACACCATCCACAGCTTCGACCTCACCGAGGGCCGTTGGCTGGAGATTGACTTCGCCTTTGCACCCGATGGGGCCCACGGCATCGCGAATCTACTCACCCTCACGCTCTTTGACCCACAGGGCTTCCGCGGTGCAGGGCACCGTGGAGGTGCTCGACATCACGTGCGTATCGCTTCCTCTATGGCGACGCCCGGATATATCGCGGGACTGTTACCTCCGGGGAGGTGGACGGTCTCCATCGACGCCCACATGATTATGCCGGGTGAACCGGTGCGCTACACGCTCGATATCACGGTGGGGGATGGCGTGGTCTCCGAGTCAGGTGATGACGAGGATGAGCGCTCCGTCGCCGGCTCGGACGCGGCGCCTCATCGCTTCGGCGCATCTGTGCCCGTCGACGGGACGACTCGTCCGCGCGGCGCGGGTTGGTACCGCGGTGACCTCCACACCCACACCGAGCACTCGGATGCCAAGATGTTCAGCGTTACGGACCTGCTCCGGACCGCTCAGAAGCTGGGGCTCGACTTTGTTTTCCTCACCGACCACAACACGACGTCGGGGTTGGTGGAGATGGATGCGCAGTCGTCGCCTGCATTGTTGGCGGCAGGTGGGATGGAGTTGACGACCTTCTGGGGGCATGCCCTCTGCCTGGGCACACGGGATTGGATCGACTGGCGTGTGGCGCCGGGGAGCGGCGGCATGGCGCGCCTGGCAGCCGGCGCAGCGGCCCGCGATCACCTCTTCGTCATCGCGCATCCCGAAGCGGACGGCGACCCTGGGTGCACCGGTTGCCGCTGGCGTTTTCGCGAGATGATGCCGGGCAATGCCAGGCTGGTCGAGGTGTGGAATGGGCCCTGGGGCTGCGATTCCAACAACGAGGCTGCGCTCTCGCTCTGGTACGATTGGCTTAACCAGGGGTTGCGCCTGGTGGCGACGGCGGGCTCCGACTACCATGGCCCGGCGGATGCGGCAGCGTCGGAGATCGTAGCCGACGGGTCGGTGGATCCCGGTGCCGCGGCTGACGCCGGCGTCGGCTTCAGCGTGATCTACGCGGCCTCCCTAGGCGAGCAGGCGCTGCTCGATGGCCTGAGAGCGGGGCATCTCTACTTGAGCTCGGGGCCCGAGATGGGATTTGAAGCCACGGATGGAAAGGGCGGTCGCTGGATGATGGGCGACGCGATCCCGCCGGAGGTGGTCGATGGCCCGCTGACGATGCGGGTCACCTGGAGCGCTTGCCCGCCGGACGCGCGGATCCGATGTGTCGTCAACGGCAGGCTCTTGCGCGAGTGGCCTGCTGACGGGGAGGGGGCCACCACGTGGCAAACGTCGGATTGTGACGCTGACTGGATGGTGGTGGAGGTGCGCGATGGTCAAGGCGCGATGTTGGCGCTGACCAACCCGATCTACTTCGGCAGGAGCTGCGATGAGGAATTCGAGCTTGAGGCCGCTGTCGACGTTCAGACGACGCTATGAGACCGTTTGACACGTTGTCGCCGCGGG
>JAXGUU010000525.1:0-2447 GCA_040774145.1 Anaerolineae bacterium | reverse complement strand
GATCTGGGTGACGAAGTCCCCCGGGCAGCCCACGCTGCCGACGTGATTGCCCGCCTTCACGCTATGGTGGGACGGACTCCCCTCGCCGACGTGTTGAAAGCCTTTCTGGATGCGACCGCGTACCGTGCCATCTTGCTGGGGGCGGGGGCGCGTGCCGTTGCCAACGTCGACAAGCTCCTGAGCGATGCCCATGCCAGCGGGATCGTCAGCGTGGCGGCCTTTGTGGAATACCTCGCCGAACTGCGCGACGTGGCCTCGCGCGAAGGCGAGGCACGTTCCCTGGCTTCGGGGGCGGTGCAGATTATGTCGGTCCACCAGGCGAAGGGCCTCGAGTTCCCCATTGTTGTCATCGGTGATGCTGCGCGCAGCAGTCCGGGTGGCGGGGGCGGATTCCTGGTGGACCGTGACCTGGGCATCGTGCCAAACCTCCGGGCGCGTGTCACTCAGGACGAAGCGCCGCTCTCCTCGCTTGCCTATGCCCTGGCAAAGCGACGTGAAGCGGATCAGGAGGCGGCTGAGTCTGACCGGCTCCTCTACGTTGCGGCGACACGGGTGAGGGAACTCCTTTTGATCAGCGGCACCGTCGGCGTGAACAAGAGCGGCCTGAGCCTGGGAGGGTGGCTGAAGCGGCTCGATCGGGCGCTGGGATTGACGACGGCGGTGCCCGATTGCGATGCTGAGGGGGATCGTGTGCACAGGGTTCCGCTCCCGCTGGGCGCCCAGGAGGCCCGGTGTACGGTCTACGAGCCGGGGGTGCCGCTGCCTGAGGCCAGCATCAGGGCAGGCAATGCGCCGGAGGCCCGGCCGTTGCCCCCTGAGGACCTGCGGATGCTCGGTCCTGTCATGGGCGCCGCCCAACACACCGATGAGGCAACCCAAGATGTCGATCGGGACCCCCCGCGGCGTGTCTGGCGTGTGGTGCCCCGGACGCCCACAGACCGGGCCCCTGCGTGGGTTGTCGGGGAGCTCGTTCACCAGGCGCTCCGCGAATGGCGTTTTCCCGGTGACCACCCGGACGAGTTCTATAGCTGGGTCGCCGGCGAAGCAGACGTCCTGGGGTTGGCCGACGAGGCGCGGGTCACCGATGCCGTGCGACGTGCCGCGCGCATCCTGACCCGCTTCCAGGCCACGGCGCTCTACGATGCGATGGTTTCCGCCGAGCAGCAGCTCTCGGAGGTGCCCTACAGCGTATTGGATCGCGAGGGGCGACTCGATGCTGGCGTGATCGACGCCCTCTACTACGCCGATGGGATCTGGCACCTGGTGGAGTTCAAGACCGACGCGCTGAAAGACCCGGATGATCTCGCCTCGCCTCCTTACGCGACCGAGCACGTCGATCAGGTGCGGCGCTACCTCGCCGCTGCGGAACGGTTGCTGGGTCAGCGTCCCCGACCTGCACTCTGCTATCTCAACTGTGGTGGGCGTGTGCATCTGGTCACCGACCGCTGGGACGCTGATGAGGCTACTGCAGGGGAGACGAGGTATGACCGGTCACGTTCCTGACGTGGTTGAGTTGGCCCTTCTGTACTTCCATTCCGCGGGCACGACCTCCGAGCAGCTTCGGCCATTTCTGTCCCGCCTGGTCGAGGCGCTTCCGACGACCTACATTTGGGCGGGCGATGGCGTGATCAGCACCTCGCCGCTGATGCGCCAGGGGCTGCGCTACGGCAACGCCCTCGAGCGTTATTGGTTCACCTTCCCGATGCAGGACGCGTCCAGCGCCGAGAGCTTCGCCGCGAACACGGAGGCGATGGGCGCCACGTTGTCGTGCGCTGGTGCGTACGTCAATGCCCTGGTTGACCAGGCTATGGGCTGCTTCGGCTTGCCGGCGGGGAAGTGGTCCTGGCCGGCACCCAGCACGGTGGGTGCGTTGCGCTGGATGCGGCGATGATCGAGGTGGCCATCGGCGTCGTGCGGCGCATGTAGGGGATTGCCTGGGTCTGTGTGGGCGTAAACTCCGTGGAGCGTGGCGCTCGGAAGCGGAGGCGTCTCGCCCATAGGCATCAAGCCAAGCTTGCGGTCGACCGCCTTCGCGAGATCGGTAGTTGGGGTGGCCGGCTCCCTCTCCTGGTGGAGGGAGACACGGCGGAGGCGGGTCGGAACCTGCGGGTCGGAACCTGCGGGTCGGAACCCGGGTGCGGAAACGCTCGCAGGGTGCGGAAACCCTGCGAGGGACAGAGATCTGGTGTCTCGCACCCGGCGACGTGAGCCCCCCTCTGTGTCTCCCCCCGGGCCGCGGACGGCCCGAGGGGAGAGCGGAAGCGTCTCGGACCGTGCCGCTCGGAAGCGTGGGCGACTCGCCGGGGTGCAACCGAGACGGTTGCACTACTTCCGGAGCGTAGGGCGTCGGGTTTGGATGCACCGGGCACCGCCGGACCGCAACCGAGACGGTTACGGTACATCCGGAGCACGGGGCGTCGGGGTCGCGCGTGAGGCGTAGGCGATGG
>JAXGUU010000524.1:0-2457 GCA_040774145.1 Anaerolineae bacterium | reverse complement strand
CGACCTCGACCTCGACCCAGACGCGGCCGCCGTGCCGGGCGAACCAGTCGCTGGACGGCGGCGAGGCCGGCGACGTGGATCGCGACGGTGACCAGGACTTGGTCACGTCCGATCAGTTCGACGATACCGTCAGCGTCCTCCTCGGCGACGGGCTCGGCGGGTTCGCCTCAAGAGTGAGTCACCCGGTCTGCGATCAACCGATCGACGTGGTGGCCGGCGATCTCGACGGCGACGGAAACCAGGACCTCGCCGCGGTCAACGCGGGCGACAATAGCATCAGCATCCTCCTCGGTGATGGGCAGGGCTCGTTCGCCCCAAGGATCGACTACCTCTGCGGCGTCACACCTGTAAGGGCCGACGCAGGCGATCTGGATGCCGACGGACGCCAGGATATGATCGTGGCGAACCGCGATTCCAGCACCATCACGGTCATGCTCAACAAGAGCCCCGCCGCCACAATGGCGATCGACGGCCACGCGACCAGCACGACCGACCGGGAGGTGACGCTCTCAGTTCAGGCCCTGGGCGTGTCGGAGTTCCGCCTGCGCGACCAGGGAGGAGCGTGGGGCGAGTGGACGCCGTACGCCGGCCCGGGCGTATTGCTGACGCCCGAGGCCGTATCGGTACCCCTGCTTTCCTCGTGGAAGCGACGGCCGTTGAGGTTGTTCCGCGATTATTCCGCAACCCAAGTCCGTTGGCACTCGAAGCTCGCCGACGGGTCCGCCCGGTCTCAGGCGGTATACTGGGTCCCCTCGTGGGCCGCTAGCTCGGTGGGGGCATGAAGGCATTCGTCAGGGACAGGTATGGGGCGCCCAACGTCCTGGAGCTGAGGGATATGCCTAAGCCCGCGCCCAAAGCCAACCAGGTCCTGGTCCATGTGCTCGCTGCGTCCATCAACGATTGGGACTGGGGGATGTTGCGGGGATCGCCGGAGAATCGATTGCTCGGCGGGCTCTACAGGCCGAGGGTGCGTATCCTTGGCTGTGATGTCGCTGGGCGAGTCGAAGCCGTGGGGGCAAGCGTCACCACGTTCGAGCCGGGCGACGAGGTCTATGGCGACCTCAGCGGCTGCGGTTTCGGCGCGTTCGCCGAGTATGTCCGCGCACCGGAGGCGGCCCTCGCACACAAGCCAGCAGGGATGACGTTCGAGCAGGCTGCCGCGATCCCCCAGGCAGGCATGCTGGCGGCGCAGGGCCTCATCGATGCTGGCCGAATCGGGCCCGGTCAGAAGGTGCTCTTGAACGGGGCAGGCGGAGGCGTCGGTACGTTCGCCTTGCAGATAGCCAGACTCTACGGTGCTGAGGTGACCGTGGTCGACAAACCCGGCAAGCTAGAAATGCTACGAGCTATGGGCGCCGACCACGTCATCGATTACCTGAAGGAAGACTTCACCACCGCAGGTCCGTGTTACGACCTGATCCTTGATGTGAAGACCAACCGGTCGCCAGTCGCCTACGCACGGGCACTGCATGCCGACGGCACCTACGTCACAGTGGGAGGCAGCATCCCGCGCCTGCTGCAGACCCTCGTTCTGGGGCCGTTGCTGGCGCGGCGTCAGCACAAGCACATGCGGGTCGTTGGCCTGAAGGTCAACAAGGACCTTGCCTACATGAGCCGACTGTTCGAGGCCGGCAAGCTGCAACCGGTGCTGGAAGGACCGTACAGGCTGTCCGATCTGCCGGAGGCCTTCCGGCTCTTCGCCACGGGCGATCACAAGGGCAAGATCATCGTCACGATGACGTAGGCGCACAGCGACGTGGTGGAGCGCGGCGCCACGCGCTGCTGTGGACGCCGCGATGACCCGCCGCGCAACCCATCTTCTCCCCCTCGATGACCCCTGGAGGGTGCTGCTAGCTTCAGGCGGTATACTGGGTCCCCTCGTGGGCCGCTAGCTCAGTTGGGAGAGCGCCGCCTTTGCACGGCGGAGGTCAGGGGTTCGACTCCCCTGCGGTCCACCACACGTCCACGCTCAGTCCGCCCGGGGCGTCACTGCGACGCCTCACAGCCTCCGGCTGTTCGCTCCGCGCGGCTTCCCGTGCTCGCGCCCGCGATCATCTGGAGTTCTCCCCACGTGCGGGCTGATTGGCGGGCTCACTGGTCGACTGGATCAGGATACAGACAGCCGGGCGTCGCAAGGTCGCTCAGGGGAACCGCCTCGACGCGGTCGGCGATGGGGTAGCGTTGCTCGCCGGGGTAGACCACGGCGACGCGCTGGAGCTCCAGGTCCTTCAGCGCGATCCGGATCGACGGGGTCATGCGTGGCGCGTCGGCGCGCCTGCACTCCACACCGAACAGGCGCTCACCACGACGCAGGACGAGGTCGATCTCAGCACCTTGGTGCGATGCCCAGGTGAACCCCGGCCACGGCGCCCGTCGCCCGGTCTCAAAGCCGGGCTGCTGCAACCGCTGCGGTAGAGTGTCCACCATCATGACGCATCTCGATCCCATGATCGCGCT
>JAXGUU010000523.1:0-2458 GCA_040774145.1 Anaerolineae bacterium | reverse complement strand
GCTGACCCCGGGAGGCCTATCTGACTGTTCTAGGGGTGGGGCGCCGGCGCCCACGTCTCGATGTCGCCGACGTAGGTGTCGCAGAAGGCCTCTCCGGGCTGCCACAGGCTCGTCGGATAGCGTCCCAATCCCGGATAGGTGTACCGTTCCATCACGCGCGAGGACTCGGGTCCGATCACGTGAACGAAGACGGTGTAGTCGCGCTCCATCGGCGCCAAGCCCTCCCAGCACGCCCGGACCGCCACGCTGTCGCCCGGTCGAACGCGCTCGGGCACGACCTCGGCGCACAGCAAGGCAGCTTTGCCGTCGTACCGCAGGTCCATAGGGTGATCGCACGCGCGTATGACCTCAGCTGGGGTCGTGCGACGCGGCGGCGCGAAGGTGGCGGCAATGCGCACGCCGGGCGCCAGTGTGCTCAGGATCGCGCAGAGGCCCAGGAAACTGACTGTGACGGATTGACCGAGGCGAGGGCGGGTGCGGGTTACCTCGCGTAGTCCCAGGGTGAGCAGCAGAGCCCAAGCGCCCAGGGCCGGGAAGAGCAGCCGACCGTGCGGCGCCTCAACCTGCCGCATCCACACGATCAACGCGGCGGCGATGCCGATGAGCCACAGAAAGGCAAGGCCGGCGGGCAGGGGGGGAGGCGCTGCGGACCGAAGCGCTCGCAGAGGGTGGCGCTGTAGGCCCAAGTCACGGAAGGTAACGGCCCAGTCACGACCAAGGCGCACAATGGCGACCGCCAGGAGCGGCAGGGCAAAGCCCCACAGGAGGAGGTAGATCGCGTCGGGCCAGAGCACGTGCCCCCAGCCGTAGGCGCCCCAGAAGGACCGCGCCAGCAGAGGGACGTCCGCCAGCAGCTGCGCTAACGTGGCGGGTGCATCGCGTCCCCACGGCGTGTCGGTGTGGCTCATCATCGCCAGGGGGTCCCCAAACTGCAGCGCGTTGCGCAGGTACCACCAGCCCCCGACCACGGCTGTCGTGACGATGTAGCCCCCTGCCGTCAGCGCGATGCGGGCCGGGCGTGCGGTCGGTCGGGAGCTATCGTCACCCTGCCACGCGCCCCAGATGAGGGCGGCGCCGAGTAGGGCCGCGATCGGCAGCAGGCTGACCTTGGTGAGGATCGCGAGGCCCGCCACACCACCGGCGAGCAGCGCGCTGAGCGGTGTGGGGCGACGGTTGAGCGATCGTGTCGCCAGCCAAAGCGCAACGGTCGCCAATGCTGCCGCCGCGCTGTCATTGCTGATGACGCTGGAGATCAACACGAACTGGGGCTGGAACGCCACGAGCGCTGCCGTGACCAAGGCCCAGCGCCGGCTTCCGGTCACCTCATAGCCCAGCGCCCAGGTGGCGAGCACGGCGATGAGGCCGAAGAGCCATGAGGTCACGCGCGTCGCGCGGATGGCGCCGGCGGAGCCGGTCCAGGCCCACGCCGTGCTCTCATCGTGGATCAGCATGTTCTTGTTGTCTGCGGAGGTGCCGGGGGCCTGGAAACCGAAACCCGGATTGTGCTGCATCAGGGCCGACAGCTCCGTGTCGCTCAGCGGACGACTGATCGCCGAAGCGACGAGGTAGTAGAGAGGGGGCTGTGCGACCTCCTGATGGGCACCGCTTGCATCGTTGTCGAGTGCGGGAAGGCCTTGGCCCAGGGCGAGCCAGCGCACGTAGGCATAGTGCCAGACCTCATCCGGGGCTTCGAAGATGGGGGTGAAGTGCGCGTGCAGAAGGACCAGGATCGAGAACGCCAGACAGAGGGCCCACAGAGGTGCCGGCCCAGCCCGACTCCGGGATTTCTTGAGCGTCGTCATGTGAGGGGCAGTATAGCATGGTTCAGTGATCCGACGTTTGCCAACGTGGGGAGAAGCCGTAGAATGGTTGGATGGTCAGTTGGTCAAGGGGAGGCAGAGATGGCAGATCCGCAACGAGTGCAGTCCGAGAAGCGACCTGAGAGGCCGGCCCCTGACACCTGGGGTAGGCAGATCGTCGGGGCCCTCATCGGGGCCGCCGTGGCATGGGTGCTCACGACGTGGGCACGCCAAGCGGGTTGGGTCGAGGGCAACCCGGTCCGCTATGTGATGTGGGGGGCGGTGATCGGCGGCCTGGTCGGCGCTATGGAGAATCTGGAGGCTGCCGGACGGAAATTGACCCGGCGAGATGCCCGTTGGCTCAACGCCCTGGTTGGGGTGCTGGGCATGGCGGTTGTCTCCGCGGTTATCTACGGCTTGTCCTTCGTGGTCGTCTTCCTGGTACGGCTGGTGATGGGGAGCTAGCCAACGACCGGGCTACCGGATCCTGGGGATCGGCAGCCCGGTCGTCGGGTGTCAGGAGGGGTAACCCCTCAGATATCCTCCGGCGTCTGGACCTCGTAGTCGGCGGTGTTCGCGCGCAACTCAAGGATCTCGCTCATATTGGCATGCACGTTCGTGAAGGACTCCGCCGCGAGCTCGACTTCACCGGCGACGAG
>JAXGUU010000522.1:0-2473 GCA_040774145.1 Anaerolineae bacterium | reverse complement strand
GGATCTCGAGAACCGTGCGGTTGATCTCACGCGTCAGGGCGTTATCCCATCGCTCTGCGACGCGTACCATCGCGGAGTCCAGGCCGAGCCCGGCGTCGACGCTCACGCTCAAGAGGTCGAGGGCGTTCGAGAAGTTGCGGATGATCTCACCCTTGCGGTTGGTCGCTTGCCGCTGGAGCCAGACGCGGGGCAGAAGGTAGCCGATCAGGACCAAGAGCGATCCGTTGCGCGCTACGATCAGCCACGAGGTCGAGCCCAACGTTCCCATCAGGCGCAGGACCAACAAGTAGAGCGCTCCCAGCAACACCGCCGCCAGGATCTGCAACCCGAAGATGTCGGGGGCGGTAAGGCCACCCGGATCGCCTGCCTCAACGAGCAGTCTCTGGACGCGTTTGATGCTTCGCGCCGGCGTGAAGGCCGTGATCGCGCGGAACAGGCCTCGCAGGGCGGGCCCGATGACGCGCTTCCAGAACGAGCGCTCCATCTCCGCGTCCTCGATGATGTCGCGTCCCTGCAGGTAGCCCGAGAGGCGGTTCTCCTCCTGCGACCGCGAGCGCGAGGGGGCCACCGCCATCCAGAAGAGCAGGGCCGCCAGGGCCGCCAGGGCCGCAAACAGCAGCGGTGACGATGTCACCTCCGAGCCGATGATCCAGTCCAGGATGGCCTCAAGTTGATCGATCGCCATGGCTAGACCTCGATGTCCACGATCTTGCGGATCACGAGAAAGCCGATGACCTGCAGGAGTAGGGCCGAGATCGGCAGAATGCGCACCCATCCCGGGGCGAACAGATCGCGGACGTATTCCGGGTTCACCAGGAAGATGAAGAGGCCGGCGATTAACGGCAGGAATGCCAGGACGTAGCCCGTGAAGCGCTGCTGCGAGGTCAGCACGCGGATCTCACTCAGCATCCGCAGCCGGTCGCGCACGGTGTCACTGATGATCTCCAGCGTCTCGGCGAGGTTACCACCGGTCTCGCGCTGGACATTGATCGCCACGACGACCAAGTTGAAGTCTTCCGATCCCACCCGTACGACGGCATCCTCGAGCGCCCGGTTGAGCGGCAGGCCCAGGTTGACCGCACGGACCACGTTAGCGATCTCCGACGACATCGGAGGGCTCAGCCGTTGGACGATCAGGTCGAGTGCCTGGTTGAGGCCATAGCCCGCGCGCAGCCCACCGACCAGGAGCGTCAGCATGTCGGGAAGTTGCTCCGTGAAGCTCCGCAGCCGTTGGCGCTGCCGTATGCCCATATAGACGAAGGGAATCGCGGCAAGGACGGCGCCAAAGACGAGGCCCAGGGCGGCATTGAGCCGCCACGTCCCAATGGCGAATCCCACGACAAAGAGCAGGAAGATGATCAGGCTGAACTCCGCCGCAGTCAGGGACAGGTCGGCGCGGGTGAGTGCCAGCGCCAGCCGTTGCCCGGTGCCGAAGCCCCCGAGGATTCGCTGCAGGGTCGACCTGCCGTAGCGCCGCGTCGCGTCGCCGATGGGGGCGGTGCTCAGCATCTGTGCCTGCAGCCCGTACTCGCTCAGCCGCTCCTCGACAGGATCACGGCGCTGAAGCAGCAGCCAGAGCCCCATGAAGAGGAGCACGACCGCGAACGCAACGAGGACCGCGACGACGACCGGGACCGCGACGGGCATACGTTACCTGCCTTCCTGTGATCTATCCGCTCTCGGACGAACGGGACCGGGGTGACAGCATGCGCAGCCCAAACAGCCCCTTGCGGGCCGGCTCGGGCGACTCCAGTACGTAGGCCGCGCCCAGGCGGCGCTCCTCGCTCAGCTCCTTGGCGATCTTGCGGATGCCCCGCGCCACGGCGCTACGCCCGTGCGTAACGATGAGCGGCACTCCCCGGTTGACCGTGTGCGTCACCAGAGGCTGGTCATCGGGCACCGTGAACTGGATGGGCACGTTGAGGCGCTTCTCGATGTTCTCCTGGGTTACACCGCCGCGGATGGTCGACCGGTTGAGCACCAGCCAGGTCTTCTCGGTCGGATAGCCCTCATCGGCGAAGTGGCTCAGCATCAGGCGCGTGTTGCGCAGGCCCACCATCTCGGGCAGCACCGTCATGATGATCCGGTCGGCGCCATCGAGGAAGGCGAAGGCTGTCTCGTCCATCGGCAAGCCCAGGTCGACGATGACCCAGGGGAACATGCGCTTGAGCATCACCAGGATGTGCTGGACCTGTGGGAGGGTCAACGGCGAGTTGAGGTCGGCGGGCGGCGGGGCGAGCAGGGCCTTGATCCCGGAGGCGTGTTCCGCCAGAACACTCTCGATCAGGTCCTCGTCGAGGCGCGTCAGGCGTGGGAGCAGGTCGCCCACGTTGCGTTCGAGGTCGAGGTTGAGCGCGACGTCGACCGCCGGCGCGGCGAAGTCGGCATCCACGATGACGACCGGGCGCTTGTCGACTTCGAGCAGTCTGATGGCGGTGTTGACCGCCAGGGTCGTGCGGCCTGTGCCACCCTT
>JAXGUU010000521.1:0-2488 GCA_040774145.1 Anaerolineae bacterium | reverse complement strand
GGAGGATGGGAGGTCGACCTTGTCGGCCCGGACGGCGCGTCCTGGCCTGTGAGCCGGGACGTGCTCAGGGACCTGACGCTCAACGACGATGAGCAGGAGGTGGCCCTGGAGTACGTGCTCTATGCCGCAGGCTACGACCTGGTCGAGTCGGTGCATCTGGTGAGTGACAAGGGGGATACATGGAGCGTGGTCTGGGAGGAGGGGGCTGACAGCGTCTGGTGGGGTATGAAGGGCGGGCTGCGGATCGGTGAGCAGTCGCTGCGCCCGGTGCGTGTCGAGGTCGTACCCATGGTGCCCCCGGCGCCTGTGACGGCTCACATCACGGACCTCGCGCCGACGGTGGCGGCGGCACTGGGGCTCCCGACACCCTCTGAGGCCACCGGTCGTGCGCTGGACGTTGCGCGGGCTGAGCACGTGGTCTTGCTCTTTCTGGATGGCTTCGGCTATGTGCGGTACATCGAGGCGCTTGACGGCGGCCTTCTGCCCGTTCTGGGGACGCTGGACGCTCCCCGCGTAGCCCTGACCACCTATCCCCCTGTCACGTCGGTCTCGTCGGCTTCGATGGTCACCGGTGCCCCGCCGAGCGTCCACGGCGCGACGCATCGCGGCATCCGTCGCACCGAGGTCGAGACGATCTTCGATGTGGTCGCGGCGGCGGGTCTGCGTAGTGCGGCGGTTGAGGGCGATGCGCTGGCGTTCAATCTCCCGCAGACCGAGATCATCCTGTCGGGCGACCGCGACGGGGACGGCAGCACGGACGACAATGTGCTCGCCAATGCACTGGAGGTGATCCGGCAGGGGATGACCGACTTCATGTGGATTCACTTCCACGGCATCGACGACGCCGGGCATAGCTACGGGCCTGGCGCGCCTGAGGAGGTTGCCACGATCAGGGCGGTTGACGGCTATGTAGGGGAGATTCTGGCGGCTCTACCTGAGAGAACGTTGGTCCTGATCGTTGCCGATCACGGGATGCACAGTGTGGAGGAGGATGGGCGGTCAGGAAACCATGGACATCTGATCGCCCGCGATATGTTGATTCCCATCTTTGTCCTGCAACCTTGATGAGGAGGTGGTTACTGGGCATCTATCGAGAGCCGTACCGCTTCATGGGATCTTTCTGTGCACAATCAAACCATCATAGAAGAGGAGAAGCAAGATGACGAAGAAACTAGGTCTCTGGGTCGTGATCGCGATCCTGGTGGTCTCAGTTCTGTCTGCGTGTGGTGGATCGAATGGCGGTGAGGCAGCCGGTGTACCCACCGATGCGGCACTGAAGATCACCGGCGCTGTCTCAAACGAGGTCGGCTGGAGCGAGGACGCCCTCAAGGCGATGAATACCGTGAACGCTGAGTACACCAATAAGGATGGTGAGACTAGCACCTTTGCAGGGGTGCCGGTGAACACACTCCTGGAGCAAGCCGGCGTTGCCTCAAGTGCCGCAGCCCTGGTCTTCGTGGCCGATGATGGCTTCGAGAGTGAGGTGGATCTTGGCGAGGTCCGGGCCTGTGCTGATTGCATCGTGGCCCCTCGAGATGAGGGAGGCTTCAGTATGGTGATGCCGGGGTTCTCCAGTAAGGCGCAGGTGAAGGGTGTCATCGAGATCAAGGTGCAGTGAATGATGCTTGTGACGAGGCGAAAGGAGCAACGATGAAGATGCGCAAGCTGCTGTCGTGGCCCGGCCTGCTGCTTGGTGTGATTCTGATCTTAACAGCATGTGGCGGGATCCCCAAGGTCGATTGGACACTGACCATCGATGGGGCGGTGAGCACGCCGCTCGAGATCGAGTATGGCGAGTTAGCCGCCCTGCCGCAGAAGGACCTCACGGACATTCTGATGGAGAAGTCGCTCGGAGAAAACGAGACAGGCTCGTGGAGTGGTCCGGAGGTAAGTGAGATTCTCGCGAAAGCAGGGGTCGGATCTTTCAGTTCGATCACCGCAACAGCCGCAGATGGGTACGCGATCGAGATCCCGCGCGATGAGCTTGACGATGCGATCATCGCGCTTCAGAAGGACGGCAAGTGGATCACCGAGGCGGAACCGGACAAGGGGCCGATCCGCTTGGTCTGCCCCGAGACGCCGGCGAATCGCTGGGTCTTCCAGGTGGAGACGCTAACGGTCAATCCGTAATCCGTAACCCTGCGTGCTTCAGGCGCCTTGTGAAGACCTCCCAGGACCTCACAGGGCGCCTCTCTTTGCGGCGCGCGTGGCTTTGTCGATATTGCCAACTCCGGCAACTCATGTTATCATTCTTGCGGCTTTGTGGTATCGATTGCAGCTCTTCGCGGGCGTGACTCGCGAATCGTGACGACCGCCCCTTACCGGAAGGGTATCGAGGCAGGCCGCCAGGAATCATTGCAGTTCTGCGCGTGTGCTTCCTCGGTAGTCCCTCCTCGGGGCGACAGTTCCGCCGTATGACTCGGTCATGATGGGATCGTGGTGCGGTACTCATCGGCTCTGTTCGGGTAGAAGGAGAGTGTGTTTGTGG
>JAXGUU010000520.1:0-2495 GCA_040774145.1 Anaerolineae bacterium | reverse complement strand
GACGCCGACCTGAGGTCGAAGCTGGATCCCAAGGGTGAGGTCGTGATGATGCACCCCGGCGAGGAGATCATCTTGGAGACCAGTGTGCTGCGCATCAAGGCGCGCATCAAGGAGCTGGAATACGCCCAGGGCGCCAGCCTCCCACCCAACAGCTTTGTGCAGAAGGTCAGCTTCGAGTTGCAGTCGTGGGTCAAGCAGGGCGACGGCTGGGAGAGCAACCTGTAGCCTGCGGCACCCACGATCGTTAGGATAAGACAAGGGCCGGTCGCTTACCCGCGACCGGCCCTTTACCTTTGTCAATCCGGCGACCGAGACGAGGTCACGCCTCGAGACGAGGTCACGCCTCCGGCACGACCTCGGGTTCGGCTTCCGGCTCGGGCATGCCGATCACTTCGGCGCCCTCAGGCGGCATAAACCCCGGTCCGAACCTGTAGCGGGCAGCCCAGGGGATGAACTTGCTCACAAACTCATCCCGGTAGAGCACGTTGCCGTCGGCATCGCGCACGATGCGCCCCAACACCGCATCTACGCCATTGTGGGCCGTCTCGATCTGCGTCGCCGATCCGGCAGGCACATCCGCGTCGTACTCGTAGACGGGGGGACCGGGCGGAATAGGCTCGCCCCACGTCGGGCCGATCTGCTCCACCTCGCGCCCGTCTTTGGTGCTGTAGAAGAGGAACCGCAAGCGCGCCCGGGCAGCATCGACCTCGGTCATGATCAGGATATGGTAGGGCGTGTCATTCTCAAAGCGGAAGTCCACGATCGGAGAGTAGATCGTGGCATCGAACCCCGGTCCAAAGCCGCCCAGTTCATAGTAGCCCACCCGGTAGGCATGGGGCCAGCGTTCGATGATCGGATAGCCGCCGAAATAGGCCGCTCTAAAGGCCGTCGTTGCCACCTGGCAGATCCCCCCGCCCACGCCGGGCACGGTGCGATTGCCGATAATCACGAAGGACTCGTCGTAACCCGCCTCCGGTGTTACCTCGCCGAGGTGCTCGTTGAAGGAGAAGACCTCACCCGGTGCCACCATCACGCCGTCGAACCGCGATGCACCCAGCCGGATGTTCCGGTCGCGCGCCGACGACGACCCGGTGAAGTAGGACTCACCCACCGCCACCAACTCACGGATCCCCAGGTCCTCCGCGGTCACCGTATCATCCACCGCCGGGGTCAGCTGGTTCAGCACGAGCGGGATCATGTGCTCACCCGCCTGGAGCCGCTCATTGATGTGGGCGACGGAGGTGGTGACATCGAGCTCGCGACCCGCCACGCTGGGGGTGACGAGGTCCAACTCAAAGGCCTCTATGTCGAAGGCGTAGACGGCATCCACGGGTTCGCGGTAGAGCGCCATGGCCAAGGGACTGAGAAACTCCGCCATCGCGGCACCATCCAAGTCGACGCGTACCCCATCGCCGTCAAGCTGGATCGCGAGCATCCGCGACAGCACGTCAGGGGCTAGCGTCCACGGCCCGGGATCGCCCTCCCGCGGCGAACTGACCAGCAACGTCAGGGGTCTCTGCAGTATCCGCTCCGCCAGGCTCAGCGCCTGCTGCGCCTGTGCGTCACTGATCTCGGGCTCGAGATCGGTCACCGGAAGCACCAGCTCCAAGGGGTCAAGCGCCAGAAGGCTCGGGACGAGCGCCGCCACCGTCTCTGACACCTCAACACGTCGCCCGATGCGCCCCCCGGCGAGCACCACCGTGGCCCCCTCCAGCCGCACGGTAGCGTCCTGCGCCGGTCGTTCGAGCTCCGAAGCCAGGGCTCGCACCACATCCAGGGTCCGCTGCTCATCCCACGTCAGCACCGGGGAAAGCCGTGTGCCGTTGAGCATCAGCTCCAAGCGCTCCGCCAGGACATCCGTGCCCTGACGCTCGCGCCCCAGCACATAGGCCTGGGCCAACGTGGCCTCCACATCGACCGACACGCCGAGATCCGCCGGTGAGAAGGACCACCGCTGATCGTCAGGCCCGAGGAGCACCACCGTCGGTCGGTCAAGGGGCAGCGCCGACCGCACCTGCGCGGCAGCCTCATCCGCCGTCATGCCCCCCAACGAGACATCCCACACCCAGACCCCGGGAATGAACCGCTGATCGAGGCCCGGTCCCAACAGCCATCCGACCAACACCATCATCACAAGCTGTACCGCCGCCAGAACGACAAGTAACCGTGACACGTTATTCACCCCACACTATTCCGATATGATCCGCGATCACCGTCACGGGACGGGCGTCGGACCCGCTCCTGGGCTCAGGTCACCATCTCCATCAAGCACAGGGCGAGAGCTCCCCAGAGCCCGACATCGCCCCCCAACGCAGCCCGCACCACGCGGGTCTGTTCACGATAGGCCTGCGGGGCCCGCTGCTCGATGGTCCTCCGGATGGGGCCAAAGAGGAGATCACCCGCCAGGGTCACACTGCCCCCCAGCACAAAGAGGCTGGGGTTCAAAAGGTACATCAAGCTGATGAGAGCACTGCCGATGTAGGTGCCCGCCTCCT
>JAXGUU010000519.1:0-2498 GCA_040774145.1 Anaerolineae bacterium | reverse complement strand
TGGCGAGCATGCCCGACGGGCTGGATCCCGACGAGCTCATCCTCGACGATCCCCAACGCTGGGAGTCGCTGATCGCGTCCTCGCAGCCCATCGTCCGCTTCACCTTTCAGCACCTGCTGTCGCAAGTGGACCCCAACGAGCCCAAGATGAAGTCTCGCATCGTCGACACGATGCTGCCCCTGCTCAACGACATCGGTGACAGCATCGAGCGCGAGGCCTATGCCCAGGAGATCGCGGCTGCGCTGGGGATCGACGCCCGCGTGCTTCTCGATCGCCTCCGAGCGATGGAACGTGCTGAGGCCGTCAGATCGCAGGTCGCCGTGCGCGCCAACCGGCAGGTGAGGCCGCCATCGGACCTTGAAGCGCATGTCATCTCGGTACTGATGCGCCAACCCGCTCTGTGGCCGCGTGTCAACGAACGCCTCGCCCAGCTGAACCAGGAAACGATCAACGAACGGGACTTCTCAACCGACTACCGCTTGATCTGGTCCTCATGGGCCCAGCTCGCCGAGCATCCCGAGCTCGAACTTGCCGATTTTCTCCCTTCGGATATGCTAGGGCTCGTTGAGGCATGGCTTAGCCAACCACTGCCGGATATGATGCCGACCCAGTGGGAACGAGACCTTGCGCGCACGATGCTGCGCATCCGCGAGAAAGTGCTCCGTCAGGAGCTACAGGAGACGAACGGCACGCTCGGCTTTGCCAAGGCTGAGAACGATCTTGATGCCATAGCGAGAATCAAGCACAGGATCGCGCAGATCTCGGACCGATTGAGGGAAATACAGTGGGCTCTGGCCCAGCGCCCCGCTCAGGCCTAAGGAGGAGTATGGCGAGACCACAGAGAGCAGCACACCGATCGCAGACCCTTGACGATGATCTGTGGGACGAGGATAGCGACGGACTAGCTGACGACATCGCGGACAGCGACGTCGAGGAGGACGACGTCGACGACGCAGACGAGGCTGGCAACGGGGATCTCCTCCCCGATATTGACTGGGACGATGAGCCCTCACCCGATGAGCTGAATGAGATCGAGGAGCAGCTGACCGGGTTGCACGCCGCGCAGGATCTCGTCGATGATCCGGTGCGTATGTATCTCCGCGAGATCGGGCGTGTCGATCTCCTGGAGCCCTATCAGGAGGTCTGGATCTGCATCATCCGCGAGGCGGCAGATCAATTGGAGGATGTGTGTGAGATCGTGGTCGCTGCCTCCGAACCCGAGACGGTGGAGGAGCAACTCATCAAGCTCTACACGCAGGCTCGCACCGCGTGGACCCATGCCAACCGCCTGGCACGGCAGGCTGACGTCGACCTTCCCACAGCTGCGGAGTTTCTGGATGAGATCCTGCGGCAACAGCAGATCCTGATCTCACCCGAACCCTCGACGCTCTATCGACTGATGGGCCCAAACCAGTGGGGCGATGACCCGCAGTGGCGCCCGATCATCACCGAACTGCTGACCGTGGCGACGTCGCTCTACCTGCTGCGTCCGGAAATGCTCGTGTACGTTCAGGAGAAGGCCGCCCACGGGGCGCGCTGGCCTACAGTTACCCAGATGCACGATCAGCTGCCCGACCCTGACGCAGCTTTCGATTGGTGGAAACACGTCGAGGTCATCTCGGCGGAGGCCCAGCAGATGCTGGTGCGCGCCAACCTACGCCTCGTCGTCAATATTGCCAAACGTTACATTGGACGCGGCGTCTCCTTCCTCGACCTCATCCAGGAAGGCAATATCGGCCTGCTCCGAGCGGTGGAGAAGTTCGACTACACGCGAGGTTACAAGTTCTCAACCTACGCGACGTGGTGGATCCGGCAGGCGATCAGCCGTGCCATCGCCGATCAGGCGCGTACCATCCGTATTCCGGTCCACATGGTCGAGACCATCAACCGCCTGATGCGCATCCAGCGACGGATGATGCAGGATCTAGGCCGCGACCCCACGCTGGATGAGCTCGCACTGGAGATGGATGTGCTTGACGCCAAGGACATCCAAGCCGTCAAAGAGGCGCGAGAGAGGAACGAGCCGCTGGCACCTCCACTGGAGCGGCGCATGCGCCGCGCAACGGCCAAAGTGCGTCGCATCATCAGTATCTCCCAGGAACCCATGTCGCTCGAGAGCCCCGTCGGCAACGAGGAGAACAGCGAGCTCTCGGACTTCATCGAGGATGAGAACCTCCCCGGCCCCATGGACGCCGCCTCGATGCACATGCTGCGCGAGCAGCTGCAGAGCATCCTTGACGAACTTGGCGTACGCGAGCGCGAGGTGCTGGAGATGCGCTTCGGGCTCAAGAACGGGCGTCCCCATACGCTCGAGGAGGTCGGGCAGGCCTTTAACGTGACGCGTGAGCGGATCCGTCAGATTGAATCAAAAGCGCTGCGCAAGCTGCGCCATCCGGGTCGCAGCCGCAAGCTGCGCGATTTCCTGACGTAGAGCCTGCCCAGGACTCGGTCATTGAAAGGATAGTATGTACCTCAAGCTCAATGTACAGACACGCAGC
>JAXGUU010000518.1:0-2529 GCA_040774145.1 Anaerolineae bacterium | reverse complement strand
GAAGAAGGCGCGCACGCGCTCGCGGTCCTGCGCCATGAGGTCGTGCAGCCGCGCTGACGTGTCCACGGCGAGGTTGGGATAGGCATCCAGCCGACGGGCCACCTCCCCCACATCGTACTCCAGGCTACCCAGGTGAGCACCGATGACACGGAGCTTGGGATGCCGCGCCAGGACACGGTCGCGAGCCGCGATCAGAGCGCCGTGCGAGGGATGATCGGGCTTGTCACCCATATACCATTCGGGATGGGCACGATAGTAGGCTGCATGCGGGTTGTCGGCATCCAGCGACTGCCAGCACGCCAGCGGTTCTCCGATGTGCATCAGCGCCGGCCTTTGCAGCTCAGCAAGCGTCTCGTAGATCGGGTCGAAGAGCGGGTCGTCGATCATCACGAAGGCACCGGATTGCGTCCGGATCTCCATCCCGATGTTCTTCCAGAACTTGCAGGCCACGGCGCCGGTAGCGAAATCGACAGTCAGACCGTCGATGACCCGGTCCGCGTAGCGCCGAGCCTCAGCGCGACTTGCCATCGCGGCGGCATCGGGCGGGTCGAAGGTCGTGCACCACGCATAGTGACGGGGCCATCGCTGGGCAAGATCGCGGAACACGTCAGCGACTGGCCGCCATGGATCCTCCTCGCTGTGCGCCACGGCGACGTTGAGCAGCTTGAGATCGAGATCGTCCAGAAGCGCCAGCGCGTCGGCGTGATCGCCGGCATAGTGTACGTGGGCATCAATGATCATCGTGGTCCTCCATTCTGAGTCCGTCCTCAACGGCTCCGCCATGATTGCTGTCAAGATCATCCGCGCATCAACATATGACCACCTGCACCTGGCTCGCCCTGAGTGATCACGGCTCTCAGCATCCGGCACCTCGCGAGCGCCCACTCTGTATATCCCGCGCAGCGACATTGTCAAACGACGCCACCTGTGGGGCGCGAGGACTCGCCAAACACTTGACAGGCTCCGACATCTCGCTATACTATTACATGTAACGATATTACGCAACTCAAACGACAAGAGAGAAGCCGAGTGGGGGAAAGCGATGAGCGAAGAGGAACGCGTGGAGATCAAGATCGAGGCAACGGAGAACGAGGCTACGGAGGCACCTGAGGAGGTCACGCTAGAGGGAGCCGCTGATCCCAAGAAGGACAAAGCGCCCTACCACCTCAAGGATGCCCTCAAGCAGGTGGAGTCCTTCGGACAGGCTCTTGGCGACGCCCTGCAAGGGCGCGGCAACGTGGTGATGGTCCGCGTCAACGACGAGGCGCTGGAGCATCTGGATATGTTGGTGGAGGCTGAGATCACCAAGAGCCGCTCCGAGAGCGCCGCCTTCCTGATCGGCGAGGGCATCGCCGCCAACCAGGAGCTCTTCGGCAAGATCAGCGCGATCACAAGCCAGATTGCCGAGCTACGCGAGCAGCTGCGTCATGAGGTCAAGCTGGAACCGTCCGCCGAGGAAACATCCGAGGAAGCGGCCTAACCTTTCTTGCCCTGCGAAGGGCACGCTACAGGACCGATAGCACAACGTATTGAGGAGCGAAGCGATGAGCGAGGGCAAAGTGAAGGACGTAGAGCTGAACGATGAGGTCAAGACCGACGTCGCGGATGCCATCACAGCGGTGGTCAACGAGACCGTGAAGTTTCTGGATACACTTGGGAGGGCCGTCTGCACCGTCACCCAGGACATCACCAACTTGATGGTCATTCCCGTAGACGCCGAGACACGCGGGCATCTCGATCTGCTGGTTAACACCGGCGCGGCACACAGCCGGCGTGAAGCAGCGGTTGCGCTGCTCAAGGACGGCATCGAAGCGAAGGACGCAGCGATCGATCGTGCCCGACAGACCCAGGCACAGATCCAGGAACTGCGCCAGCAGCTGCGGTCCCTGGTCCAGGTACGGACCACCTAACGCGGCGGCGGCGAGCACTCACGATCCCACGAACCGGAGGCTTGTCTTGAGACAAGCCTCCTTTACGTTTATCTACAATCGCCTTGATTTTCTTCAGTGTGATATTGACATTATTGACATCCGAGTCTATCATAGGGGTCGCTCACGGACGGACGATGACTCGCTGCAGTGGAGGCTAGGATGTCAGACGCGAAACCACGCACCTCCGGCATGAAGGTGTTCGCCATCATCTGGATCGGGCAGATCCTCTCGCTCTTGGGCACCGCCGTGGGCCAGTTCGGGCTCCGCCTGTGGGTCTTTGACGAGAGCGGCGGTCAAGCCACGCCGATGACGCTGATCGGGTTCTTCTTCTCCGTGCCGATGATCCTCTTCACCCCCCTGGTCGGCGTACTGGTTGACCGTGGCAATCGCAAGTTGATGATGATGCTGAGCGATCTAGCGGCAGCCCTGACCACGCTTGCCGTCTTGGTCCTTCTGGCGACCGGCACTCTCGAGGTATGGCACCTCTACATCTCGGCCTTCGTCGCCGGCACCTTCCAGGGGTTCCAGTGGCCGGCCTACTCCGTCGCCATCTCCACGATGCTCGAGAAGCAGCACTTCACGCGCGCGAACGCGATGT
>JAXGUU010000517.1:0-2532 GCA_040774145.1 Anaerolineae bacterium | reverse complement strand
GGTCGGAACGGCTTTCCGACCTACATGACTGCATGTGGGGCGGGTAGCTGACCCGCCCGAGCCGGGTGGCGGGAGAGCAGAGGGTCGGAACGGCTTTCCGACCTACATGACTGCATGTGGGGCGGGTAGCTGACCCGCCCGAGCCGGGTAACTGGAGCGCAGAGGTCGGAACGGCTTTCCGACCCACATCACGACATGTGGGGCGGGTAGCTGACCCGCCCGATTCAGCGCAGGACGAGACTCCATAGGGTTCGCCAGCCGGCGCGCTCCCGGCGCGCGGCACACAGTTTGACCACCCAGCGGCCGCGCGCCGGCGTGTGACCGAGCTCGGCTCGCGCGCGGAACCAGTCGTCGGACCAGCCGGCGAGCAGGGCGTCGGCCTCTGCCGTGACCTCGTCCGGGAAGGACGCGGTGGTGATCGCCTCGGCCTGGGCCGCCTCGGGCTGCGTCGGTTCGGCGGGTACCAGAGCGCGGAGCTCGTCGACGTAGTCGTCGAGGCTGTAGACGGTGAGCGGGCTGCCCAAGCTGCGCTGGGCCGCCGGTGAGAAGGCGTCGCGCGGCGCGCGTGCGAGCCACGACACCATCCGCACGTGGGGGTAGGCGTCGAGGACGGGCGGCGCCTGGTGGGCGTAGGGCCCGGCCACGCGCCCGATGAGGAGCTCGTCGCTCTCCGGGAGATCGGTGAGAACCCAATCGCCGACCGCCATCTCGCGCACGAAGCGTAGGAGCTGCCCGGCGTTCTGCCCGACGCTGCGCTCGCTCTCGTCCGGGAGGGCCTCGCGGTAGCGGGCCTTGAGCGCCTCGCGCGTCGCGAGCGCGGAGAGATCGCCCAGCTCGGGCCAGCCGAGGGCGACCACTTGCCGCGCCTCTACCACCTCGGCCAACGCGCTGTCGTTGCCGGTGCGCACCATCCAGACCTTATCTGAGGTCGTCATCCCGTCGCTCCTTTCGCGTGGTTGGGTGGGGTCTGTCCTCAGTATAGATCAGGCTCTGTGGCGGAGCAATCTGCCGCTACGTGCCTCGCCCCGGCATCCCGCTCAAGGGCTTTCGGCCCGAGGCTGCTCGGGCTTGGCCTTGAGCGGTTGCCCGCCTCGATAGGCATCAGAGGTGGGCATAGTGCGGGTTGATGCCGTCAGACCACCGCCCAAGGCCCGCGGAAGGCCCTTGGGCGGGATGGACGGCGACCTTGGGCGGGATGGCGGAGGGGGCGGCTCGTCACGAGGCTGGATTCGGTGTACGATGGGGGCTGCGACGTGACCAACACCCTGCAGGAGATCTCACCGATGAACGATATGCCGCTCGCCGTCTCGCTGCTCCTGATCGTGGTCGTCTCGGGCCTGTTGATCGTCACGGGCTTGAAGAAGCAGCCGGGGATCGGCATGCTCGGGGCGCTCGTGATCGTCGTGCTCACGGTGTGGCTGCGGGGGAAGGGCCTGGCGGCGCTCGGCTTCGGCCCGCCGGCGAGCTGGGGACGCGCGATCCTCCTGGCGTTGGGGCTCGGCGTGGGGATTCAGCTCCTGGCGGTTACGGTGCTCGAGCCGCTTGGTGAGAGGTTGACCGGGAGCCGGGCCGATCACAGCGTGCTCGACGGGGTGCGGGGCAACCCGCGGGCGCTGGTCGGGCTGCTGGTCGCGGTCTGGCTGCTGGTGGCGCCGCTGGAGGAGGGTCTCTACCGGGGCTTCCTGATGACCGAGATGGCGCGCGTGCTGGGCACGGGGACGGTCGCGCTAGCGGTCAACGTGCTGCTCACGTCGGTCGTCTTCGGGCTCTCGCACGGCTACCAGGGTCGCAGCGGGATACTGGGCACGGGCGTGGTGGGCGCGCTCTTGGGGATCCTCTTCGTGCTGAGCGACTTCAACCTCTGGACGGCGATCCTGACCCATGGCGTCATCGACACGATCGGGATCGGGCTGATCGCGGTCGACGGCGACCGTTTCCTGCGGGAGAGGCTGTGGGGGGAGAATCACTGAGGCCCTGAGGGGGATGAGGGCACTGAAGGGAGGGCGGTCGGGCTGACAGTCCAACCTACGGCGGCGCAGCGTAGGGCGGAGTGTTACTCCGCCACTTGGGGGCATTGACCTGGTCGCGAGGGGTGGGCCACACGGCTTGCCCCTTCTCTTTGGTGTTCGGGGTCGGACTGCCTGCCGGACGGGTGGCGACGTGTCAGGGCGTGTAGCACAATCGTCCCGATTGTGTCCGGCGCAAGCCGGAGCACCGCTTCTGAGCGGCACGCGCACCGCTTCTGAGCGGCATGCGCTACGGAGTGGCGCGACGGCTAGATGCTTTCAAACCATCCGCGATCGACGGTCACCCGCTCGGTCGCCACGATCTCGGTCCGGACGCCTAACCCGAGCGCCTTCAGTTTCTCCAGCAACTCGTCGCCATCGATCAGGTCGATCGGCGGCGCTCCGTCACGCACGGCTTCACTGACGGCGCTCTGGGTGAAACTCCCCGTGGTGATGAGCAGGCCTTTGTCCGCACGGCCGACCATGGCCCCACGAAAGTCGCGGACTTGACTCGCCGAGACCGATC
>JAXGUU010000516.1:0-2532 GCA_040774145.1 Anaerolineae bacterium | reverse complement strand
GAGGGTGCGGTTGGGCGGCTTGCGACCTTGTTGCCGGTGAGCTACGCCTTTGCCGCCGGGATGGTGGCGAGCATCAACCCTTGCGGGGTTCTGATGTTGCCCACCTACGCCCTCTATCATCTGGGGACCACCGGCGTCGAAGACAAGCGGCACCCCATCCGGCGGGGACTGGCGGCGATCCGCGTGGCGCTGGTGGTGACGTCGGGATTCACCGTGATCTTCGCACTGGTGGGCGGCGTGGTGGCCGCGGGCGGGCAGTGGTTGGTCGCGGCCTTCCCCTATGCCGGTCTGCTGATCGGGGCGGCGATGCTCGGACTGGGGATCTGGCTGCTGGCGGGTCACCGGACGATGGGAATCGCTGCGGCGGGCAGGGTGCGGATCGCACCGCAGCGCAGCCTCGCCAACATGTTCCTCTTCGGCGTGGTCTACGCCATCGGTTCGCTGAGCTGCACGTTGCCCATCTTCCTCGTGGTGGTCGGCAGCGCGCTGGGGGGCGGCAATGCCGCGGCCTCCTTCAGTCAGTTTCTGGGCTACGCGCTGGGGATGGGCACCGTCATCCTGATCGTCACGGTGGGGACGGCGCTCTTCCGTCGCTCCATGTCACGCTGGCTGGACCGGCTCACGCCCTACGTGCATCGCTTCGGGTCGCTCTTTCTCATCGGGGCAGGGGGATACTTGCTGGTCTACTGGGTCGTTGTGCTCGGGCTGCTGTGACGGAGGCTTCGTCGAAGGCGTCAGCGCCCTCTAGTGCGCATCCCCTATACTGCCTGTAGGGACGTCGCCGACGCTCGTCTGTGTGGGGTAAGGATTCCTTGCCCTGGTCGGGCCGTGGCCTATACTGCTCCTATGCAATACTACAAGCCCGACGGCAATCTCAACGTGGGTGACTGTATGCCCTTCTTCCACGACGGCGTGTTCCGGCTCTTCTATCTAGTCGACGAGGATCACCATCGCGCGCTGAGCGGCCTTGGGGGGCACCAATGGGCCCAGGCGAGTTCGCGCGACCTGGTTGCCTGGGAGCACCATCCGCTCGCCATCCCGATCACGGAGGCGTGGGAGGGATCGATCTGCACGGGGTCGGTGCTCTACCACGAGGGTACCTACTACGGCTTCTACGCGACGCGGATGCGGGATTGGACTCAGCACCTGAGCTTGGCGACGAGTGTGGACGGCGTCCACTTTGAGAAGCAACCTCCCAATCCCTTCGCGTCCCCGCCTCCCGGTTACGACCCGGTGCATTACCGTGATCCGTGTGTCTTCCACAGTCCTGCCGACGGGCGGTTTCATATGCTCGTGACGGCGTCGTTGACGGATCCGTCCATCCCGGGGCGGGGTGGCTGTCTCGCACACCTGATCTCCGACGATCTGCGGCGCTGGGAGCCGCTGGACCCGTTCATCATCCCGGGCCTGCCTGGCGCGCCGGAGTGCCCCGACTACTTCGAGTGGCGCGGCTGGTATTATCTGCTCTTCAGCAACAGGGGCGTGGCGCGCTACCGGATGTCACGCGACCCCTTCGGCCCCTGGCTCTGCCCACCTGTGGACACCCTGGATGGGCCTGCGGCTCGGGTGATGAAGACAGCAGCGTTCACGGGCGACCGACGGATCGGCGTTGCGTGGATTGGGGCGCGGGAGGGGCCTGCAGATCGTGGGGCGTTTCAGTTCGGCGGACACGCGGTCTTCCGTGAGCTGGTGCAGGCAGCCGATGGGACGCTGTGGGCGAAGTTCCCGGCGGAGATGGTGCCCGCAGGAAGCGCGCTTCCGGATCCGGCGATCCGGCGCCTGGGCAAGGAGGCCGGATGGGACGGGCGCCGTGTGCGGCCGGCAGCCCACGAGGGGCTCGCGGCGGCTGTCCTGGATGGTGTGCCGCACGATGTGCGGTTGACGCTGCGCGTTGCCCCGGTGGCAGGTGCCGCCGGTTTTGGGCTGCGCTTGCGCGCTGCGGAGGGCTTCGACAGCGGCTATGAGCTGCACGTTGCGCCGCACGCCGGGGTCGTGCGGCTGAACGAGCAGCTCATCTATGGTGTGACGGGGTTGGATCTCCCGTTCGACCTGGAGATCGTCCTGATAGGCGATCTGATCGACGTCTGCATCGACGGGAGGCGGACCGTGATCGACCGCTGTCCCGAGCGCAGCGGGGAGCGGGTTTTCCTCTATGCACTAGAGGGTGAGGTGACGTTCGACGTAGCCGAGGTTGTGGCTCTGATGTAGGGCGGGAAGCTGTCCCGCCCAGTGCTCGGTCGAGGGCGCGGATGGGCGGCTCAGCTAGCCGCCCCACATGGCGCGAGTGACGCCGGCCGGCTCTGATGTAGGGCGGGAAGCCGTCCCGCCCGGAGCTCGGTCGAGGGCGCGGATGGGCGGCTCAGCTAGCCGCCCCACATGGTGCGAGCGGCGCCGGCCGGCTCTGATGTAGGGCGGGGAGCCGTCCCGCCCGGAGCTCGGTCGAGGGCGCGGATGGGCGGCTCAGCTAGCCGCCCCACGTGGTGCGAGTGACGCCGGCCGGCTCTGATGTAGGGCGGGAAGCTGTCCCGCCCG
>JAXGUU010000515.1:0-2536 GCA_040774145.1 Anaerolineae bacterium | reverse complement strand
CGGCCGGCGGCACGCAGCGGCTCGGTGACGAGCTCGGTGAGCGTGAGGTGCGGATCGAGGGCATCGACAGGACTCTGGAAGACCATGCCCATCCGCTGGCGCACCGCCCGCAGGTCGGCGTACCGCTCGGGCAACGGCCGACCGTCGAACCAGACGCTGCCGCCGTCGGCGCGCTCGAGCGCCACGATCAGCCGGGCGAGCGTCGACTTGCCCGATCCCGACTCGCCGACCAGGCCCATCTTGATGCCGGCCCTCAGATCGAAGGTCACGTCATCGACCGCTTTAACCGCGCCCGCCTCCACGTGATAGTAGACTCTCAGGTTCTTGATCTGCAGGATCGCTTCCCGCTTCTTCGTGTCCGTAGTCATACCGCCCTCCGCGTCCTGGGATTCGCGAACTCATCCAACCCGATCGATATGAGCAGGAACGCGACAAAGATCATCACGATCACCACCACAGGCCACATAATCCACCACCAAAGTCCACTCAGGAAAGCATTGTAGTAGCGCAGCCAGTAGATGGTCATACCCAGTGACGGCTCGCGCAGGTTGCCGATACCCAGCGTCTGCAGGCCCAGCGACCCGACGACGCCGCCGTTGACCGCGCCGGCGAGGCTGATCGCGATGTAAGGCATCATGTTGGGCATCAGCTCTTTGATGATGATCTCCATACCGCTCATACCCGAGAGCTTCGACATCATCACGAACGCCCGCTCGCGCATGCTCAGCACCTGCGCGCGAATGGCGCGCGTGGGCCGGACCCACGAGACCATCGAGAGCACCAACCCCATCTGCAGCACCGTCATCTGGCTGGGGTTGGGGACCGATGATGCGATCATCACCAGCAGCAGGAACTCCGGAATCGTCATCAACACGTCCACGATGAACTTCACGATCGTATCGAAAAGCCCGCCGAAGTAGCCCGACATAAAGCCCAACACCGTGCCCACAACGATGCCGATGACGCCCGCGATCATCCCGATCGACAGCGTCATCCGCGTGCCATGGACGATGGTCGGAAACAGATCACGTCCCTGGGCATCCGTCCCAAAGGGGAACTCTCTCGATGGCTCCTGGTTGGTAGGCGCTGCCAACGGATAGGCGCCGTCCCTTGGAGCGAAGAGCGCGCCCGCTGTAGAGAAGAGCACCAGCGCTAGGAAGAAGAAGATACCCCAACCGAAGGCCGGATTGCGCCGCACATAAGCGAAGAAACCCTTGAGCCCCTGACCGCCCGTCATGATCGGCCTCCCGAATAAGAGATGCGGGGATCAAGAATCGGGTAGAGCAGGTCCACGAGCAGCGTCGCGACCGCAATCCCCACCACCAGGAAAAAGACGATGCCGTAGATCACCGGATAGTCAAAGGCGGCGATAGCGCCGCCCAGCCGTCGTCCGATGCCCGGATAGGCGAACATATTCTCCACCAACGTGGCTCCCGAGACGATAAAGCCGAGCTGCATCGCCAGCGCCGTGATCTGGGGCAACAGGGTGTTGCGCAAGGCGTAGAAGAAGAAGATGCGTGTTCCCTTGAGCCCCTTAGCCTCGGCAAAGGTGATGTAGTCGGCGCCCTCCACCGTGACCACCATCGCCCGCATACTCAGGGCCCAGCTGCCCAGCGAGACGATGAGCATCGACAGGGCCGGGAGCGCCGCGTGGTGTATGACGCTCTTGATGAACTCCCAGTCGCTCCAGTCCTGATCCAGCACCACCGCGAAGCCGCCGCGCAACGGGAACAGCTTCGCCTTAAAGGCAAGGAAATAAATCAGCACTAAGGCGAGGATGAAGGCGGGGATCGCAGAGAACATCGCCAGTGGCGGGATCATCCACGAGAACCATTTCGATGACTTCGACCAACCCGTCAGCGCGCCGATCACCGTCCCTAGAAGGAAGGCCAAGACGGTTGATACGCCCACAAATCCCAGTGTCCACCAGATCGTCTCGTTGATGATCTCGATGACGGGCTTGGGATAGTTGGCGATGGAGAAGCCGAGATCAAACCGTAACATGTTCCAAATGTAGGTCAGGTATTGCTGCCATAGGGGCTTGTCCAGTCCGTACAACCGTTTGAGGGACTCCACCATCTCGGTAGCCCCCTCGGAGGAGACACCCATCGTCGCGATCTTCATCGTCACCTGCTCCTGCACCGGATCGCGCGGTGTCAGTTTCGGAATCAGGAAGTTGATCGTCGCGGCTGTGTAGAGCACCGCGACCAGGAAGCCCAACCTCCTGAGGATATACGCCAGTCTCTCACCCATACCATACCTCCGCGGAAGAGATAGAAGTCAGATCAGGCGGCATGCGACATTTCGCTACTCCGCCACCGGAACCATCACGCCCCGAGGACATCGAGAACACAGAAGACTTAGGCTCTGTGTTGTCGATGTCCCCGCAGCCCCACGTCCTTGGACTACGGATCCAGGGCAACCAAGCCTGACCTGCCGGACCACTATCCTGCCCCAAGTCTGCCGAGTCGCCCCAGCCCGCTGGGCCGCTTGCCGGCAACCCGGCAGATCTCTCACAGTGAACGGCTAACAACTG
>JAXGUU010000514.1:0-2546 GCA_040774145.1 Anaerolineae bacterium | reverse complement strand
CGCCGCGGCCGGACCCTCGGATGGGTGACGCTCTTGCTCCTCACCTTTGCTGGGGGTGTGGTTGCAGGCAGGCTCTGGCGTGGTGACGCCGGGGAGGATCCCGCACGTCTGGCGCTGGTGACCTCTGTTCCTCAGGTGCCCACGCCTCTGCCCAACCACACGCCCACGCCCACCGCGCCGGATGCCGACGCCATGGATGTAGGCCTTGACCCCGAGCGTGCTGCCGCGGAAGGGGAGCTTCCGACGCTCTACCTTGACATCGCTCCCGACGACTTCGCCGTGATCGAGGCGAAGCGCGAGGAGGCGCTCAAGACCTGGATCCTCCAGTCGACGAATGCGGATTTCGTGCCGGCGACGGTACACGTGGGCGATGGGCCGGCTGTGCCGGTGCGGCTGAGACTCAAAGGTGACTGGGGCGATCATTTCACCCGCGACAAGTGGTCGTACCGGATCGAGGTCCGTGGTAGTGCTGCGGTGATGGGAATGCGGGTGTTCTCGCTGCAGGATCCGTCCACACGGAGCTATGTGAACGAGTGGGCCTTCCTCGAGACCTTGCGGCGCGAGGGTGTTTTGGCCGTCGGCTACGGTTTCGCCCACGTGGTTCAGAACGGGCGCCCGCTGGGCGTCTACGCCGTGGAGGAGAGCTTCTCGAAGGAGTTGCTCGAGTCGCAGGGCCGACGCGAGAGCGTGATCATCCGCTACAATGAGGATCTGCTCTGGGAGTACTGGGCTGCCTACACCAACGATGAGGTCACCCCGCCGGGTGTCGGGCGGTTCCATATCATTGACGAGTTCGGGTCGGGAGCCGTGAGTGCTGACCCGGTGATGGCTGCACGGCGCGACGCGGCGGTGGGAAGGTTGCGCGCCTGGGAACAGGGGATGCTACCCGCCTCTGATGTCTTCGACGTGGCCACGTTGGCGCGGTACTGGGCGCTCGTCGACCTATGGGACGCGCGTCATGCCGTCTACTGGAACAACCTGCGCTACTACTACAACCCGGTCACAGCGAAGCTCGAGCCGATCGGCTTCGACGCGCAGCCCCTGTTCGAAGGGACCCCGTTGGTCGCGGAGCAGCTCCCCGGGATGAACGCTCTGTTGGGGATGGGGGATCCGCGGCTTCAGCGAGCCTATGCGGAGGCGCTCTGGGCTTACACCGATCCGGCGTACCTGGCATCGTTGGAGGCCTCTCTCTCGCGCGGCCTCGCGATGTTCTGTGCCGCGCTCGAGCCTGAGTTCGGTGCCGCGCAGTGGCCCGATGGGCGGAGCGTGCTCGGTGCCCCCTGGGACCTGCTCGAGGCACGCCGTGTCGCTCTGCGCGAGATGCTGTCGCCGGTGCAGACGACCTACGCCTACCGTCCCTCGGAGACGCCAACGGACACACTGGTTCTGGAGGTTGGCAATCTCCTGGCGTTGCCGGTCGAGGTGGTTGGAGTCGAGGTGGGAGACACGTGGATAGGAGCTGAGGCATTCCGATCAGGGACGCAGGCTGGCCTGGTTGCTGGCGCCGACGCCGGCGATAGCCTGGTCCTGCGGGCGCTTGAGCCCGATGCGGAGACGATGCCCTATGTGACGCTGACTGCAGACGTCGGCGCGCCCGAGGCTGCCATCGATGCTGCCGATACACGCATCGTGAGCCGCATCTGGGGGCTCACAACCCCCATCACGCGTCCGGTGCTGCCCTCGTATCCGCCGCCCACCGCTGGTGCCCTGCCTCCGGCCCCTGCCCTCGAAGAGGCGCTCGCGCGCCATTCTTATCTCGGGGTCGATGCTGATGCTGAAAGGCTGCTCACGATCGCCGCCGGTGTGCATACGATCACAGAGAGCCTGGTGCTGCCAGAAGACTATGGCCTACGGCTCGGCCCGGGAACCACGTTGCGCTTTGCGCCCGAGGCGTACGTCCTGGCGCGTGGCCCACTGACCTTCGAGGGTACCGCCGATGCACCGGTCGTCCTCCAGCCCGTGAAGGACGTGTGGCGCGGGATCGTCGTGCTCGATGCCGGTGCGCCGTCGGTGTGGACGCACGTGACGGTCGAGGACACGGACGTGATCGAGTTGCCTGGTTGGACCCTGACAGGGGCGATCACGTTCTACCAGAGCCCGCTTCAGCTCACTGACTGCCGCATTATTGGCAGCCAGGCTGAAGACGCGATCAATACCATCCGAACCACGTTCCATTTCCGGGGTATCGAGGTCGCCGGGACGGCCTCGGATGCCTTTGATGCTGATTTCTGCGAGGGGACGGTGACGCAGAGCAGCTTCCACGATATCGGCGGCGATGCAGTCGACGTCAGCGGGTCGCAGCTCACGGTCGAGGACGTCCGCGTGTTCGCGATTGGCGACAAGGGGGTATCCATCGGCGAGGCCAGCCGGGTCATGATCCGCGGCCTGAGCGTCGATGGGGCCGACTACGGCATCGTGAGCAAGGACATGTCGCACGCGGCGGCGGAGGATGTCACGATTGCGGCCGCGCGCGTTGCGGGGCTGGCGGCGTACGTCAAGAAGCCAGAGTATGGCGCCGCGACGATGGAGGCGCGTGGGATCAGGTT
>JAXGUU010000513.1:0-2550 GCA_040774145.1 Anaerolineae bacterium | reverse complement strand
TTCTCAATGTGACCTGGGAGGATACCGGGCGCTATTACAACTCGTCTGTTGGCCCCAACATCTCAGATGTGACGATTCAGGTCCAGCACCGCAGCCCCTCCACCGACGAGTATGAGTTGACGCTGATGCCCGTGATCCGCTATCCGAATTTCAGCGATCTATCGGCTGACCTCCCGCCTGACCGATTCTACCTGTTGGTGGGCAACGAGGACGGCGAGGATCTACAGCGCGTGACGCTCACCGAGTATCTCGGCCACATCCGCCGTTACCTGAGCCAGCCTGAATCGTGGCGAGGAGATGACACCTCGCTGTTGGCGCCGCGTGATAGCCACGTGCTCGTGAGCGCGCAGGCAGCATTTCTGCCAGTGCCCCAGCAGGGCAAGGCCGAGTTCAACCCCGTGATCTTCAACTACCAGTCGTACCAGGGCGACCCGGCGGTGCTAGTCATCGTCGCTACCCGCGAGGGCACCAGCGCGACGATCATCGACAACGTCCGCGACGCCTTCCCTGCCGGATACTCCTGGGGGCAGCGTCTGTTCTTCAACCACGACGGCGAGCGGGCGAGCTTCACAGGCGAGCGATTGAGCGACTTCGTCGCCGGCGAAGGCGAAGCCCCAACACGCCCAGACAGTGAAGACCTAGAGGCCGCAGGTGAGCGTGGGCTGAACATGGTCCTGCTCATTCAGGTGCCGCTTAAGCAGAAAGAACCGCTGATCGTGCTGGAAGAGGACACGCTGATGGCGGCACCAGGCGTTGCGACCGAAGGTCGTGCGCAGTCCGATGTGGAGGCGGCCGTGATCGGTCACGGTGCGGTTGAGGGACCGTTCACCGAAAACGACAACCTCCAGATCGAGCGCGACCCGACTTTCCCGATCCGGGTGACGGTGCAGTTCTACAAGGCGACGAGCAACGGCGAGGTCTCAGAGGCCGACATCGCCGAGATCGCGGGCCAGATCGAGCGCGTCTATGACGATGCTGACTACGTCGGGAGTCTCGTCGTAGGTGGCCCTTCGGATCGCCCCACTGAGTACGACGGGCCCAAAGAGGAGCCGGCGGGATGGTGGAAGGCTTTCTGGCAGCGGCTTGAGCAGAATACCGGTCTGGACCAGGAAGACGTCGTTGCCCTGTGGCGCCGATTCAGGTTCAAGGCGCGCAGTTGGTGGCCCTTTCGCGAGTAGTCGAACGCCGAGGCAGCTTCACAAGATCCCGACCTGTGGATTGGAGGGCAGGTTGCCACGCCGCAGGGCGGTAACTGGCCCCAATCTGGTCTGGCATCCATGCGGCGCCCGTGAGGGCGCATCTGGGATGCTCTCCTAGCTACAGTGCGATATCAGCCACGGAGTTCACGATATGCGTAGGGCGGTAGGGAAATTGCTCTACCATCTCGCTGGTTGTGACTCCGCTCAGAACCAGGATCGTCTCCATGCCGCTCTCGACTCCCGCCACGATGTCGGTGTCCATCCGGTCGCCGACCATAATCGTGTCCTCGGAATGGACCCCCAGATAGTTGAGCGCTGTGCGCATCATCAGGGGGTTGGGTTTGCCCACGAAGAACGGCGCTTTCCCGCTGGCCTTCTCGATCAACGCTGCCATCGCGCCACACGCCGGCACAATCCCACGTTCCGACGGCCCCGAGGCATCTGGATTGGTGGCGATGAACCGGGCGCCCTCCACGATCAGGCGGATGGCCCTCGTGATCTGTGTGATGTTGTAGGTGTGGGTCTCGCCAAGCACGACATACTCGGGGTCGATGTCGGTGATCACGTAGCCAACCGCGTGGATAGCCTCGGTGAGCCCGCTTTCGCCGATAACGTAGGCCGTGCCGTTAGGGCGCTGGCTCTGCAGAAACCGTGCGGTGGCCATCGCTGAGGTGAAGATGCGCTCCTGAGGGATCTCCAACCCGGAGCTGCGGAGGCGGTGGGCGAGGTCGAGCGGCGTGTAGGCCGGGTTGTTGGTCAGCACCAGGTACTGCCGGTCGCTGTCCTTGAGCGCTCGGATGAACTCCGCAGCGCCGGGTATGGGCGTGTTCCCCCTTAGCAGGACGCCGTCCATATCGGTAATGAAGTTCTTGCCAGGTGTCACGCCTCACTCCTTTCGCACAGCCTGTCGTAAAGGTCCGGGCGGCGATCGCCGACCGTGTCCAGCTCGAATTCGCCGGGCCGCAACACGATCCGCTTCTGGCGAGCCTCTGCAGGCTCGATCTCCGCGTAACAGAGTGCCTCGCTCGCCTCTGCCTCGGCCAGGATTCTGCCACGTGGGTCGGTGATCTGGCTGTGCCCGAAGAACCAGAACCCGCTCTCTTCACCGCAGCGGTTGCACGCCAAGACGAAGACACGGTTCTCCAGCGCGCGGGTCCGCGTGACGAATTGCGGTGCGTTCTGCGATCCATCGGGCCAGTTCGTGGGCAGCGCAATGATATCGGCGCCCGCCAGAGCAAGCGAGCGCATCGCTTCAGGGAAGCGGAGATCGTAGCAGATGAGGATGCCCACGCGCCCGATAGCGGTGTTCCAGACTCGGAAACCTGTATCGCCGGGAGTCGTGAACCGGTCG
>JAXGUU010000512.1:0-2553 GCA_040774145.1 Anaerolineae bacterium | reverse complement strand
CTCGACCGCGCGCTGCTGGAGCTACTGCGAGCCTTCTAGAACGCAGGGCGGATCCCGAGTTCGGTCGGGCCGGTAGCCGGCCCGCACCATGACCTGCGGAGGTACCTGAGGGCGACTCAGCTGCCCGCACCACGTGGCGAACGCATCCGCTCCCACAGAGCCGCTTGCAGCCGTAGCGTCACGGGGCCGGGCATGCCCGGCCCCACACGGCAGCCGTCGATCTCCACCACCGGCATGACGCCGGTACTCGTACCGAGGAACATCACCTCATCCGCTCGATGCAGCGCCTCCTCCAGAATCGGGCGCTCCAACGTCGGGATCCCCAACTCGCGACAGAGCGCCAAGACCACGTCGCGCGTCACCCCGCCGAGGATGTGCTGGGTCAGAGGATGCGTCACAAGCGTCCCGCCGAATACAGCGCCTACACTCGTGTGGGACCCTTCGGTCACCGCCCCATCCCGCACCTGAATCGCATCATAGGCCCCAGCCTCCTTGGCACGCTGGCTCGCCAGCACGTTGGGGGTCAGGGCCAGCGACTTGATGTCACACCGCGCCCACCGGATATCGGGGATCAGGATGGCACTCACGCCGGTCCGCCATAGCTGCTCCGGCGGCTCATAGGGCGCCACGGAGGCGTAGACCGTAGGGGTCGCCGATGTCTCAGGGAAGGTGTGGCTGCGATCGGCCACCCCACGCGTGATCTGGATGTAGAGCCTGGCCCCACCCACCGTCAGGTGGTTGCGCACCAGGAGCGTCTCCGCCGCCTCGCGCAGCACGCCGAGATCCGGCGACGGTATATGCAGACCGTCCAAGCTGTGAGCAAGGCGATGAAAGTGCGCCGCCGCCTCAAAGTAGCGACCCTCGAAAGCACATGCCACCTCATAGACGCCATCTGCGAACAGAAAGCCGCGGTCATCGGGCGAGATACAGACCTCGTCCTTGCGCATAAACTCACCGTTGAAGTAGACGATCATCTCTCTCCTAGTCAATCTGCCCACGCATGCGCCCATAGGCCAACAAGCTCTCTCGCTGGATCAGCCACACCCCGTGCAGCTTCTCGGCCCTGACCATCCCCTCGCGTGCGAGCCACCTGACGTGTGACACAGCGTAGTCCGTCACCTCGGACGCCTCGTCGGTACCGATCCAACCGCGCAGATAGGCTACCAGGATCTCGCGGTCGAAAGCCCAGCCCCCATCCTCCCGACGGGCGAAAACCCGCCCCTCCGTTGCCAGCCGGTGCAGATAGGTCGGGCCCCATCCGGTGGCCTGGACCGCCTCTTGGGTGGCGAGCCAGTTGGGCGCGGCATCGGGGTCAAAGGGCAGGTCTCTCAGCCGAACACCCGGACGGAGCGCCTCGATGGCTCGCAGCAGGCTGTCGACGCGATGCCGGTGCTCGAAGTGGGTGATCAGCGCCCGTGCCAGAGCACTCTTGGTCGTCGTATCCAGCGTCTCGATGTCCGTCCCGGTATCAAAGGCGAGATCGCGTAACTCACTTTCCGTGAACCGCTCGACCAAGATGCGCCTCAGCCTGGCCCGCTCGCTCGGCTCCATACTCAGGTCCTCACGGGATGCCCGGAACTAGCCTACGTTGGGCTTGACCGGGGCACCCGACGCCACCGCCGCCACCAGCGCGTCCATGGCCTCCAGGGTCTTCAGATTATCGCGCCCGGACGTCTCCGGCTCACACCCCGTCACGATGGCCTCTACGAAAGCATGCAGACAACCCGAGCGCCCGGTATGGGCGACCGTGGGGAGATGAACCGCCTCGGGATCCCCACCGGCTCGTCGCACGACAACCGCATCCTGCGCCACGCCATCATCACCACGGCTCGTCCACCGGATCTGGCCCGCGGCACACTCGATGGACCAATCTCCGCCCCACGTGGTGGGCACATCATGACTCAGCCAGCTGAAGCGGTAGCTCACAGGCACGCTCGCACCGTAACGCAGGAGGGCAAAGATCGCCAACGGCAGTGAAGCACCCAACTCGCCCGACCACGCTCGCCAATCACGGTCCACACACATCGCCGTGACCTCCGCCAGATCGAGACCGAGAACCGCACGCAGCAGGTCCAGATGATGGATCCCCATGTCCACCAAGACCCGGGTCGGTCCCTGTCGCGGGCCAGGTCCCGGCGGTTTGCGGAAGTCGAGACTCACCCCCTGAACCACCCCCAGTTGACCTTGCGCGAGCAGATCCTGTACCGCCCGCACGGCGGGAAACCAGCGGTAGTTCTGGCTCACCATAAGCACGCGTTCCCGCTCCTCTGCCAGCGCCACCATCGCGCGAGCGTCCTCCAGGCGGACCGCAAAGGGTTTTTCCGTGAGCACGTGCTTTCCCGCTGCAAGCGAGGCCTCGATCACGGGAACGTGTGTGCCCATCGTGGTCGTGACCAACACCGCCTCGGCATCAACCGACGCAAAGGCGGTTTGAAGCGACTGGAAACAACGCCCCTTGGGCAAGTCGAAGCACTTACATGCGGCATGCAGGCGCTCCGCGTCGCGGTCAACGTAAGCCATGACATCGACCGCGCTCTGATCGGCAAGCACGTG
>JAXGUU010000511.1:0-2561 GCA_040774145.1 Anaerolineae bacterium | reverse complement strand
TTGAGAATTGTTTGTTGTTATTAGCGATTGTATATTCTCTTCAGTATATGATTCCCAGTTGTTTAACACTTGTGTCAGCTATTTGTATCGATTTATTGAAAAATACTTTCATTAAGGGGGGCGTGTGGATAGTTGGATGGCCCATCTCTCAGAAGCCGGCTACCGGATCACGACGCCGCGCAAGGCGATTGCCGAGGCGCTCTTGGACGCCGAGGTGCCGCTGTCGGCCTACGAGGTGCTGGCGCGCGCGCAAGCGTGCCACCAGCAGCTGGGCCTGGTCACCGTCTATCGCACACTCGACCTCTATGAGGAGCTGGGCCTGGTCTGCCGGGTGCACCTGAAGGAAGGTTGCCATGGTTACGTCGCGACCACGCCGGGCCACCGCCACGTGTTGCTCTGTCAGCGATGCGGTCGGTCGGTGGAGTTCGCCGGCGGGGGCGACCTGGATGTTCTGGTCGCCGACCTCGAGCGCCGGACCGGCTATCGCGTGCGGGACCATCTGCTGCAGCTCTTCGGTCTGTGTCCGGACTGCCGCCGAGTCGGGGCGTAGGCGGCGCTCGGCGGGCGACGCTGATCTTGCGATGATGTGGGAAGGGAGGATGGATGGGCTACGAGAATAACCGCCGATGGCGGTCGTTGCTGTGGGCTGTGCTGATGATCGCGTTGGTGTCGGGCTGCGCTGCGGCAGGTGCGCCGGAGGGAGCGGCAGAGCCGGCGCCGGCGTTGGAACCCGTGGGACTCGCCGGAGGGGAGCGGTTACGTGTTGTGGCGACGACGAGCATCGTCGCGGATGTCGTGCGCAACGTGGGTGGCGAGCGGATCGAACTCGCGCTGTTGATGCCGCTGGGCGCCGACCCGCACGCTTTTGAGCCGACACCCCAAGACGCTGCGCTGATCGGCGACGCGCACGTCGTCTTCGCCAACGGCGCAGGGCTGGAAGCGTTTCTGGACAGGCTGCTGGCAAGTGCCGGGGAGGGAACACCGGTCGTCGAGCTCTCTCACGATGTGCCGCTGCTGGCATTCGCGGACGACCACGACGATGCCGATGATCACGAGGATGATGACCACGATCACGAGGGTGACGACCCCCACGTGTGGTTCGATCCCCGCAACGTGAAGATCTGGGTGGCCGGCATCGAGGCGGCACTCAGTGCGCTGGATCCCGATGGCGCAACGATCTACGGCGACCACGCCGAGGCCTACCTTGCCGAACTCGATGAATTGGATAGCTGGATCCGCACGCAGGTCGCGCGAGTGCCTGAGACGCAGCGTAAGCTGGTGACGGATCATTCCGTCTTCGCCTATTTTGCGACAGCGTATGGCTTTGAGCAGGTCGGTGTGGTGACCGCCGGCAGTAGCACCCTCTCGGCGCCCTCGGCACGTGAGTTGGCTGCCCTGCAGGACACGATTCGCGAGGAGGGGGTGGCGGCGATCTTCGTCGGGACGACGATCGATCCCCGGATGGTCGAACAGATCGCGGCGGATGTTGGGATCGAGGTCGTGCCGGTCTACACGGGCTCGCTGAGCGAGCCGGGTGGCCCTGCCGACACCTATCTCAACTTCATGCGCTCTGATGTAGGACAGATCGTCAACGCGTTGCGCGGCCATGGAGAATAGCCTTCGATCGGGGGAGGTGATGCGATGCTGAGCGGACTGGGTATCTTTCGACCCGTCGTGCATACGGAGGGGGCGGCGATTCTAGAGGTCTCGGACCTCTCGGTCGCTTATAACGGCACGCGGGCGCTCGATGGCGTCACGTTTGACCTGCGCATCGGGGAACGGGTCGCCGTGGTCGGCCCCAATGGAGACGGCAAGAGCACGCTCTTCAAGGTAATCGCCGGTGTGCTCGATCCCACGAGCGGTGATGTGCGTGTCGCGGGTTGCAGCCCACGGGGTCATATCTGTATCGCCTACGTGCCCCAGCGCAGCGACGTAGATTGGTCGTTTCCGGTCACCGTCGAGGATGTGGTGATGATGGGACGCTACGGGAAGCTGGGCTTCCTGAGAAGGCCCGGGCGTGAGGACCGTGCCTACGTCCGCGCCTGTCTGGAGACGGTCGGGCTGGAGGATCTGGCGGCGCGGCAGATCGGCGAGCTCTCAGGGGGGCAGCAGCAGCGCATGTTCATCGCTCGGGCGCTGGCGCAGGAGTCCAGCATCGTGCTGATGGACGAACCCCTGAACGGTCTGGATGTCTCAGCGCAGGAGCGGATCCTGGAGATCCTCGATGCGCTTAAGGCGCGGGGGGTGACTGTGATGGTCGCGACCCACGACCTCAATCAGGCGGCGGAGTTCTTCGACCGGGTGATGCTGCTCAACCGACGTCTGCTGGGGATCGGGGCGCCGGAGGCGGTCTTCACCGCTGAGCATCTTGAGAGCGCCTACGGGGGGCAGCTACGCCTGGTCGAGACCGGCGAGGGGATGATGGTGCTGAACGATACCTGTTGCGGAGGTCACTAGGATGGGGACACTCGTGGAACTCCTGATCGCGCCGCTGCGGTACCCGTTTATGGTCCGTGGTATGGTTGCCGCGGTGATGGTCGGCATCGTCTGCGCCATGGTGG
>JAXGUU010000510.1:0-2591 GCA_040774145.1 Anaerolineae bacterium | reverse complement strand
TGGATCAACCGCCATCTCATCTTTACACACGGCTACGGACTGGCGATGAGCTCCGCCAACGAGGTCACGCCGGATGGTCTCCCCAAGCTCCTCGTGCGCGACGTGCCGCCGGTCGGCGAGCATCCCGAGCTCCGGATCGACCGGCCCGAGATCTACTTCGGTGAACTCACCCAGGCCTACGCGCTGGTGAATGCGACGGAAGATGAGTTCAACTATCCCCAGGGAGACCGCAACGCCTATACGCGGTACGCGGGACCCGACGGGGTGCGCCTGGGCACCCTCCTGCGCCGCGCCCTGCTGGCGAGCCGCTTCGGCAGCCCACAGTTGCTGCTCTCTTCTGCGCTCACCGCCGACAGCCGCATTCTCTACCATCGCACCGTTCGAGAGCGTGCCGAGGCCCTCGCGCCGATGCTCCGCTACGATGACGATCCCTATCCCGTCATCATGGACGGTCGCATCGTGTGGATCCTCGATGCTTTCACCTGGACGGGCAACTATCCCTACGCTCAGCCCACCGGGGCACTGAACTACATCCGCAACAGCGTTAAGGTCACGGTCGACGCCTATACCGGCGAGACCCACTTCTATCTGATCGATCCCGCCGATCCGATCGCAGCAGCCTACGCACGCATCTTCCCGACGCTCTTCGAGCCTCTGTCGGCGATGCCCGAGTCACTCAGGGCGCACTGGCGCTATCCCGAGACGCTCTATTTGGTGCAGGCAGAGCTCTACGCGACCTACCATATGCGTGATCCCCAGGTCTTCTATAACCGTGAGGACCTCTGGGATGTGCCCCAGGAGCTCGTGGAGACCTCGCAACAGGCTATGGAGCCCTACTACGTGACCATGCGCTTGCCGGACTCCGACCGCCTGGAGTTCCTGCTCATCCGGCCCTATGTGCCCAAGGAGCGCCAGAACATGGTGGCGTGGCTCTACGCACATTGCGACGGCGATCGCTATGGCGAGCTCGGCATCTTCAAGCTGTCCAAGGATCGTCTGATCTACGGACCGCTGCAGATCGAGGGGCGCATTGATCAGGACCCGGTGATTTCCCAACAGCTGGCGCTCTGGAATCAGTGGGGGTCGCACATCCTGCGGGGCAACCTGCTCGTGATCCCCATTGACAATGCGTTTCTCTATGTCGAGCCGCTCTATCTCGAGGCGCAGGCGAGTCAGCTCCCCGAGCTGGCCCGCGTCGTCGCCGCCTACGGCGATCGCGTCACGATGGCCCCCACCCTCGACGAGGCCCTGATCGACCTCTTCGGAGGGGGGGCGCGCCCCTCAGCGGACACCTCCGGCGACCGGCCCGCCGATTCGGTGCTCGGCGCCCTAGCCGCTGAAGCGTGGCAGCACTTCCAGGCCGCGCAGGATTGTCTCAGCCGGGGCGATTGGGGCTGCTACGGCGAGCAACAGGCCGCTCTGGAGGCGATTCTGCACAGGATGGCCGGCGACGGAGGCTCACCGTGACCGCGCATAGCGCGCCCCAGGTGCGCCTGAGGAAAGGTCGGGACGCCGCAGTCCGGCGCCGGCATCCATGGATCTTCTCCGGCGGCATCGCCTCGGTTGACGGCAACCCGCCGCCGGGCGCCCTGGTTGCCGTCCTGAGCGCCGGAGGCGACTTCCTGGCGTGGGGACATTACAGCCCCGATTCACAGATTCGCGTCCGCCTCGTCTCGTGGGAGGAAGCCGAGGACGCCGACGCGCCGGAGGCCTGGCGCATACGTCTCTCGCGCGCCCTAGCCCTGCGCGCGCATCTCGACCGCGATCCCCAGACCACGGCCTATCGTCTGGTCAACGCCGAGTCGGACGGGCTCCCCGGCCTGATCGTCGACCGTTACGATGACGCCCTCGTCGTCCAGCTCTTGACCGCCGGCGCCGACGCGCGGAGAGAGCTATTCGCCGACCTCCTGGGAGATCTTTGCCGTCCACGCACCCTCTACGAGCGCAGCGACGTCGACATCCTGGAGCATGAGGGCCTCGTCGAGCGAGCCGGAGGACTCCGCGGTGAGGCCCCTCCCCCGCGCGTCGAGGTCCTCGAGCACGGCGCCCGCTACGGGGTCGATGTGGTCGCGGGCCACAAGACAGGCTTCTACCTCGACCAACGGGAGAATCGCCGGCGATTCGGTCAGACCGTCGCCTACCTGGGCCTAGGCGCCGAGGCGCAGATGCTGAACGTCTTTGCCTATACCGGGGGCTTTACCGTCGCCGGGCTACGCCACGGCCTGGGCAGAGCCGTCAACGTGGACAGCTCTGCCGACGCACTTCAGCTAGGACAGGAAAACCTGCGGCTTAACGATCTCGATCCGGCACGCGTGGAGGACGTAGTCGGCGACGCGTTTGAGATGTTGCGGCAGCTGAGGCGCCGTGGGCGGAGCTTCGACGCTATCGTACTGGATCCTCCGAAATTCGCCTTCACACAACGCGATGTCAAGCGCGCGGCGCGCGGCTACAAAGACATCAATCAGCAGGCGTTCCATCTGCTCACGCCGGGAGGCCTGCTCTACACCGTCTAGTGCTCAGGCGCGATCTCAGCGGACCTCATGCTGAAGTTCTTCTTCGGCGCCGCACTGGACGTCGGTCGGGACGTCCAG
>JAXGUU010000509.1:0-2599 GCA_040774145.1 Anaerolineae bacterium | reverse complement strand
TGGCTGTGGGAAGGTAGGCAATGGCCGTGAACCGCTTCTCCTTGCCGTGGAGATGTGATCCGTGCAGGGCGATCATGACGCCGAGGGTGCGAGCTGCCAATCCCGCCGCGATGATGGCGAGACCTGACAGTCCGGCCTGCCAGGCGGCAGCCAGGTTGACCTCGGCACCGATGAGCACGAAGAGGAAGATCTGAGCGAAAAACCACACCTGGTTGAGCGTCTTCTCCAACTGAGCGGCGCGTTCACTCGATTTCTCCAGGAGCAGGAAGCCGAGCGTCATCACGCCCAGCAGGCCGGCTATCTCGAGGTGCTCGCCAACGAGTAAGGCCGCCATGGCGCCGGTGACGGTCACCCCGACTCGTTCCAGGTGTGACATGTGCAACCTGCGGAAGAGTTGGTCAAGCCCCCATCCCGCCAGCGCGCCCAGCACCACACCGCCGATGATCTGCACGGGGATGCGCGCGATCTGCCACAGGGGGGCGTCTCCGGACTGGGTGCCCAGACCCAGGAAGACGGAGAAGAGGGTGATGGCGAAAACGTCATCGATCGACGCGCCGGCCAGGACGATGACCGGCACGCCGGCTTTCATCCCCAGCTGACGTTCCTTAAGCTGGAGCATGGCCGGGACGATGACGGCGGGCGAGACGGCCGCCACGATGAAGCCCAGCATCCCGGCTTCTATGAGTGGCAGCTTCAGCAGCAGATGGGCCGCGCCCGTGATCGTGAATCCCTCAAGGAGACAGGGGATGGCACTCATCTTCGCTGCAATCGCGCCGACGCTCTTGAGTAGGTCCTTCTCCAGGCCTAATCCGGCGCGTAGTAGAATCACGAGCAACGCGATCATCCGGATATCCCCTGAGTTCTCGAGGATGGTCGGATCGAGCAAGCCGAGTCCGTGGGGGCCCAAGGCGACGCCGACGATGATCATGCCCAATAGACCGGGTAGATTGAGCTTGCTGAACAGCCTACCGGCAACCATCCCGAAGGTGACAATCAGAAGGATACTCAGGATCATCGACAACTCCTTGTTGGTAGACACACAAAAAAGCCCCTACCTCCCTCGCGCGACCGGACGCGAGGGGTAGAGGCCATCAGCCGGCAGTTCGGTGGTTGGTATCAAGCGAGCCTCATCGCTCAGGTGTGGTCAGTCTAGCCGGAATCGCACAGAGGGCGAGCTTGCTACGAGGCGCATCGTGATGCTCAGGTTCAACGCGATCTTCGGCAAGGGTGGCGATCCGCGTGGATCAAGCCCCCTCGCCTCTAGGGTCAGGACTGCTCCTACCCCGAATGGGCCTGCGCGCGCGGCAGCCTCAGCGTGAAGGTCGACCCCTGACCTTTACCCTCGGAGGTCGCCGTGATGGTACCCCCATGGGCCTCCACGATCTCCTTGACGATGAGCAGACCAAGGCCGGTGCCGGGGATGCCCCGCATAGCCTCGCCCGGGACACGCTGATACTTAGCGAAGAGCAGCGGCAGGTACTCGGCGGGGATCCCGATGCCGGTATCGCTGACGCTGAGTTCGTCCACGTCATCGTGGCTACGCAGGCGCACGGTGATCGTCCCGCCGTTCGGCGTGTACTTGACAGCGTTGGTGAGCAGATTGTCGACCACCTGCACAAAACGCTCCGAGTCCACGTCGCTCCATATCGGCTCCTGCGGTAGGTCGGCGATGAGGGTCTGTCCTTTGGTACGGATCTGCAGCTGGATGGTCGAGAGTGAGGCCTGGACCAGGGCACGAAGGTCAGCCGTCTCGCGCGACAGCTTGAGGAACCCGGCGTCAATCCGTGCGAACTCGAGGTAATCGTTGATCAGGGTACTCATCTTGACGGCTGAATTGGCGATGATCTCGATGAGCTCGGTCTGCTCGCTGGTCAGTGTGCCGTAGTCGCCGTTCAACAGCATCTCAGCCGATGTCTGGATGCAGCTCGTGGGGTTGCGCAGGTCGTGGGTGACGATCGCGTAGAGGTCGGCCCGTACTTGCTCCAGCTTCTGTTGGGCCACGAGGCCCGCGCGTCGTTCACTCGCCTGCTCCAGGCTGTAGATGAGCTCGGCGGGGTCGCTGCCCAAGGAGAGGTTCTGCTTGCGCACGTAGGCATCTGCGCCGTGGCGGATGGCATCGATGGCCACGCGCACATTGCCGGCGGCGGTGAGAATGACGATCGTGACCTTCTGGTCGTGCTCGCGAATACGCTTGAGTACCTCGACGCCATCGAGATCCGGTAGCACGAGGTCGAGCAGGATGATGTCGAAGCTGTCGGGCATCGAGCACCGCTCCAGACCATCTTTGCCGGTGGCTGCCATGGCCACGTCTGCGCCCTGATGGGTGAGTACGATCCGTAGATACTCGCGGATGAGCGCGTCGTCGTCGATCGCAAGGATGCGTTGGCCTTCCAACATGGGGCGTCCCCTTATCTATGAAGTTCTGTTCAACCCATCATCCCCAGTTTACTCCTCTTCTTGGGGACACGCAACCGCCGGTTGCGGGCTATCGCACATGAACTTCCGGGAAGCTCGAAGGCTGGTTACGCCAGGCGGATTCACGCGTCCAACCCCTCGCTGCGTCGAGTGGGGTTCTCTCAGCTTCCCGGAAGGTTGCTGA
>JAXGUU010000508.1:0-2614 GCA_040774145.1 Anaerolineae bacterium | reverse complement strand
TCCCGCCCAAAGCCGTTCCGCCGGCTTTGGGCGGTGGTCTGACGAGAGCGCCCGTCATGCAGGCCGTTGATGCCTATCGAGGGGGGTAACCGCTCAAGGCCCGATGTGGCATCCCGCCCAAAGCCGTTCCGCCGGCTTTGGGCGGTGGTCTGACGAGAGCGCCCCGTCGAGCTAGCCGTTGATGCCCATCGAGGCGGGTCACCGCTCAAGGCCCGCGGAAGGCCCTTGAGCGGGATGCCTGGCGAGGGTGGGAGCGCGAGAGCTCTACTTCTGCGTCAGCATCGCGCTGAACATGTCGCCGGAGCGCTCCTCGCTGCGATCGGTCGCCGGGGGTGGTTCCACCGATAGGGCGGAGACCGCTTGCCGCAGCTCCGGCGTCATATCGATTTCCAGCGCTCCCAGGGAATCCTCGAGCTGGTCGACATTGCGTGCGCCGATGATCGGCGCGGTCACGCCGGGATGGCTGCCCACCCAAGCGACCGCCAGGCTGACGGGGTGGTAGCCGTGCTCCTTGGCGAATGCCGTGAAGCTCTCCGCCGTATGGTAGATCCACTCCTCGCCGTAGCGTTTCTGGTACATGGCGTTGGTGACCAGGCGTCCGTCCTCGGGTTTGCGATCGACGCCGTACTTGCCGGTGAGGAGACCGCCGCCCAGCGGGCTGTAGGTGATCACGCCCAGGCCTTCGGATTGAGCCATCGGCAGGATCTCCACCTCAGCCTGGCGTTTGACCAGGTTGTACATGGGTTGCAGGACCTCAAAGCGGGCCCAATCGTGCAAGGCCGAGATCCCCAACGCCTTAGCGACCTGCCAGGCGGCGAAGTTGCTGGCAGCGGGATAGAGGATCTTGCCCTGGCTGACCATATCATCGAGAGCGCGGAGCGTCTCCTCGAGCGGCGTCGTGTCGTCAAAGCGGTGGATGAAGTAGACGTCGATGGTCTCGACGTTGAGGCGCTTCAGGCTACCCTCGACGGCCTGCATCAGATGCCGCCGGTGCGCCCCGCGGGCGTTGACATCGGTGCCCATCGGGAAATAGGCCTTGCTGGTGATCACGATCTCGTCGCGACTGTCGGCGATGAGCTTGCCGAGGATCTCCTCAGAGCGACCTTTCTGGTAGGTGTTGGCGCAGTCGAAGAAGTTGATCCCGGCGTCGCGGCAGCGCTTGAACATCGCGGCGGATGTGGCCTCGTCGGCGTCGCCGCCGAAGGACATCGTGCCGAAACAGAGTGATGAGACCTTGACGCCGGTACGGCCCAGGTGTTTGTATTCCATCGTGCCTCCTTACGTGAGTTCGAGTGGTTAGTTAACGGGCTGCGTGGTGGAGGTTGTTCTGCTCGGGTGCGGAGAAGACCAGGTGCTCTGCGGTGGCCTGGTCCAGGTCACTATAGACACCCCGGTAGGTCGGCGGGAGCAGGGCCGCGATCTGCGCCATCATCTCATCGGCGATCCGACGCCGCATGTCGCCGCTGACCTTGTCGCCGTTGGGCGACACGCGGAAGGGATGGCCCACCGCGATGTGGTACTCTGTGCGTCGCAGTCGTTTGAGGTTCGCTCTGAAGGCCTCACCGCCATAGCAGGCCACGGGCCAGACCGGCGCGCCGCTCCGCAAGGCCATCATCACCACGCCCGGCTTGCCCTCCTGCAGCCGTCCATCGTGGCTGCGTGTGCCCTCGGGTGTGATAAACAGAATGCGTCCCTCATCGAGGGCCTGCAGCCCCCTGCGCATCGCGGTCATATCCACCGTGTCGCGCTCGATGGGGATGACGTCCCAGTTGCTGAAGAGCAGCCGGAAAAGCGGGTTATCCCAGTTCTCCGCCTTGGAGAAGCCCGTACCCAGGTCGCTGGGGATGCGTGAGTAGATCGTGGGCAGCTCCAGCATATTGACGTGGTTGACGATGATGATGATCGGCCCCTCCAGGGGAATGCGCTGCAGCTGCTCGGCATCCACCTTGAGGACCAGTCCGGTGATGAAGCGCGCGATGGCATTCAGCATGCGACGGACCAAGAGCTTCATCGGCTTCATCGGATAGGTCCTGATGCGCGTGCTGTGCGTTGTCTGCGTCATCGATAGCTCACTCCGCGTTGTCCAGGATCCCCGTCACCTCGGCCATCTCGTCGGCGCTCAGCACCCACTCACCGGCTTGAGCATTCTGCTCCACCTGCGAGACCTTGGTTGCACCCGAGATCACCGAACAGACCTCCGGATGACCCAACAGCCAGGTGTGGGCAAGCTCCGCCATCGTGTGATCGCGCGCCTCGGCCCAAGCCGTCAGGGCCTCGACCCGCGTGTAGTTGGCGTCGGTCATATACTGCTGCACATAGCTGTTGGACTCGCCGCGCGATCCGGGTGGCGCGGGCTCGCCGCGACGATACTTGCCCGTGAGGAAACCGCCCGCCAGCGGGAAGTAGGGGAGGATGCCCACGTTGTAGGCACGGCAGTAGGGCAGTACCTCATGCTCGATCTCGCGTTCGAACATATGGTAGTGATTCTGCACCGTGGCAAAGGGCGCCCAGCCGCGCACCTCGGCGAGGAGGTTGCTGTGCGCCAGTTGCCAGGCGGCGTAGTTCGAGGCGCCGATGTAGCGCACCTTGCCGGCAGCGATCAGGTCGTCGAGCG
>JAXGUU010000507.1:0-2628 GCA_040774145.1 Anaerolineae bacterium | reverse complement strand
GGGTCACGCGCCGGCTCCGGGTCGAGACACAGCCGCTGCTGCGTACCGCCTATGTGGAATTGGTCGCCACCGATCCGGCGTGGCAGCGCCGCGGCTTCGCCACCGCGGTGATGAACAAGGTCGCCGAGGACATCCGCGACTACGACATCGGCGCCCTCTCGCCTTTCAGCGTCGACTACTATGCGCGACTCGGCTGGGAGCGCTGGCAGGGCCCTCTCTTCATCCGCAAGGGCGATGATCTCCTGCCCACACCCGACGACGAGGATGTGATGATCCTCCGCCTGCCCCGAACGCCCGCGCTCGACCTTCACGCAGCCCTCTCGGTGGAATGGCGCGAGGGTGAGGTCTGGTAACGGGATCACTCGCACCGATCACGATCAACCGACAAGGAAGCTCTATGCCCATCACCACAGCGGACCTCCGCCGGCAGGCCACCGAGATCCGCAAACGCAATCTACGCCTGATCTCTGAAGCCGGGGCGGGCCATACCGGCGGGGACCTCTCCGCCGCCGACATCCTCACGGTGCTCTACTTCGGCGGCATCTTGCAGATCGACCCGCTCGATCCGCAGGCACCCGATCGCGACCGCTTCTTCATGAGCAAGGGCCACAGCTCGGGCCTCCTCTACACGACGCTCGCACTCGCCGAGTTCTTCCCGGAACCGGAACTCACGTCCTATATGCAGCCCCTCTCCCGTCTCAGCGGACACCCAAGCGTCCGGGTGCCGGGCGTCGAGGCCAACACCGGCGCGCTCGGCCATGGGTTGCCCATCGCCGTGGGTGCAGCTCTCGCCGCGCGGCTGGATCGTCCGTTGCAGCCGTGGCGGGCCTTCGTGCTCACGGGCGATGGCGAGCTACAGGAGGGCAGCAACTGGGAGGCCGCCCTCATCGCGGCCCAACAGGGTCTCGATAACCTGGTCCTGATCATCGATCGCAACCGCATCCAGATGATGGACCGTACTGAGCGCATCGCGGGCCTGGAGCCCCTGGAGGACAAATGGCGGGCTTTCGGCTGGGCCGTCCGCCAGGTCGATGGTCACGACCACGCGGCCCTGCTCGACCACCTACAGGATATCCCGTTTGTACCCGGCAAGCCCAACTGCCTCATCGCCGCCACCTGCAAAGGCCGCGGCGTCTCCTTTATCGAGGATAGTATCGGCTGGCACCATCGTGTCCCCACCGAGGCTGAGCTGGAGCAAGCGCTCGCCGAACTCGAGGCCGCATGTTGATCGAGGCGACCTACGGCGCGGGCCGATCCTCAACGTCACACGCTCACCCTGTTGGAGGCCGTTCTTGACAGACCGACCTGCAGCCCGTCTCTACGACTGTCGCGACGCCTTCGTCGCCGCGCTCGAGGCGCTCGCGGAGACCGATCCGCGCATCGTTGCCCTCTGCAACGACTCGGTGAGCTCCACCAAGCTGGTGCGGTTCGCAGAACGCTTTCCCGACCGCTTGATCAACGTCGGCATCGCCGAACAGGCGATGGTGGGCATGGCCGCCGGGCTGGCCATCGGCGGCAAAGTCCCCATCGTCGCGGCTGCGGGGGCTTTCCTCACCGGTCGCGCTCTCGAGCAGATCAAGAACGACCTTGCCTATACGGGCACCAACGTGAAGCTCTACGCGGTGAGCACGGGACTTGCCTATGGGGCACTGGGGGCCACCCACCACGCCATTGAGGATATCGCCTGGATCCGTGCGATCGCCGGGATGACCGTCATCGTGCCTGCAGACCCGATCGAGACCTCACAGGCCATCAAGGCCGCGATCGACACCGTCGGGCCCATCTACCTGCGCGTCAGCCGGATGGGCGTGCCCATCGTCCACACCGATGACTATGCTTTCCGCATCGGCAAGGCCGCGTGCCTCCGCGACGGCAGCGATGTCACGCTGATTGCATGCGGCACCCTCGTGGTGCGCGCGCTGGCGGCAGCCCGCCTCCTCGCCGACAGCGGCATCGAGGCACGGGTTCTCAATATGGCTACGGTCCGCCCCATCGATCGTCAGGCCATCGTGGAGGCCGCCCGAGAGACCGGTGCGTTGGTCACCGTGGAGGAGCACACGGTCTATGGGGGCCTGGGAAGCGCCGTCGCCGAGGTCGTGGTGCAGTCGTGCCCGGTACCTATGCGATGTCTGGGGATCCCCGGCGTCTTTGCACCCACCGGATCGGCAGAGTTCCTTTTCGAGCACTTTGGTCTGACGGCGGAGGGCATCGCAACTGCTGCGCGAGACCTCCTGTCGTCTCGGATCCGGTGTGGGGCAGCCACCGGCTGAGGGAACGACGATGACAGACGCCGTGATCCTCGCGATCGACCAGGGCACCACCAACACCAAAGCCCTATTGATGGAGGCGTCGGGACGCATCCTGGCCCGGGGGTCGGTGCCCACGGGTATCCGTTACCCGCAGCCCGGCTGGGTAGAACAAGACCCTGACGAGCTCTGGCAGTGTACACTCGAGGCCATCGCCCGATGCCTTGAGGGCGTACACGCTTCGCCCACGGTAATCGGCATCTCGAATCAGCGGGAGACGACGCTCATCTGGGAGCGCGCGACAGGTCAGCCCCTCGGTCCCGCGGTCGTGTGGCAGTGTCGCCGGACAACGGACTTCTGCGAGGACCTCAAAGCACGCGGG
>JAXGUU010000506.1:0-2630 GCA_040774145.1 Anaerolineae bacterium | reverse complement strand
GTCGATCCTGGTGAAATCCCTCTGCGTGACCATCGCTACCTCCCCTTCAGAGACCACGTCCCGTGGTCCCTCTCACACGTCCAACACGATCTCGGCCTCCAGGCCACCCTCTCGTGACCTGATCTCCAGACGGTGATAGGTCGCCGCCTTGATGGATCTGCGCCGCTCCAGAATTGGTCGCGCGACCAGGCGCGCGCGCAAGAGGGTCGGCGTGCATACGTCGAACGACATCACCCGGTACACGACGCCATCGCGCTCCGCAAGATAGAGGTGCTCGTTCAGCCAATCCACGAGCAGTGTCTCGGCATCCGGCGCCTCCAGCGTCAACTCGCGCACCCTCCCCTGATCGACCTCTCCCGCAACCACGCTCAGCGCCAACATCCCCTCGAGGGCCGTCGTCAGCACGTCCGCCAGGTCGTCACCCCGAATTCTCAGGGCCACATCGGCGGTGTGATCGACCTCCTCCCACTGCCCCACGTCGTCACCCTCCGCGCAGCCAGGCCACCACGAAGTCGGCCAACGCGGCGGCATCATCCAGGGCCAGGATCGGGCAGTCCACGGCGAGCTCGGCGACATCGCTCACGCAGGCGATCCGCCGCGCCAGGCCCGCGATCGGTGCAGCATCGCACGCCTGCCGGACGACCTCGATCTTGTCCACGTCAAGGCGTTTGTAGCCCTCCAACAGCACCAGATCGACCGCGGAGATGCCCTGCAGGGCCGCCTCCAGCGGCGGCTCCGCGTCGAAGCGCCGCGTCGTCGCGATGCGGTCGCCCGCCACCAAGCTCACCTGCTGTGCGCCTGCCTCCCACAGCCGGTACGTGTCCCGTCCCGGCACGTCACTCTCCACCTGGTGCACCGGCGAGTGCTTGATCACCGCCACGCGGAGTCCCCTCGCCGCCAGCTGCGGAATCAAGCGTGTCAGCAGCGTCGTCTTCCCACTCCCTGAGCGTCCGACAAAGCCCAGCAGTGGGATCCTGCCGGTGTTCTCAGCCATCCATGGCCTCCACAAAGGCGCTCACGCGAGCGTGGACCTCCTCGGGCGTCAGCCCTGTTGTGTCGATATAGAGATCGCAGTGCTGACGGGCGTGGGCCAGCCGCGTCGCGCGTTCATCGAGCCACCACGACGACGGGCGGGCGAGCCCTTCGCGCTGCGCGCCCACGTCCATCGATACGTCGAGGTAGATGAGCAGGTCGGGGTTGGTGATGCGCCGCCACATATCCGGCACGCGCGAGTGCTCCTGTGCGATCTCGCGCACCCGGTGACCGTCAGCGCGCAGACGCCGCCCCAGCGTCGATTTGCCCGCCGAGCACGGACCGACAATGCCGATCAGCAGAGGCTGGTCAGCAGCCACACGTCCCTCCACCGCCCCAAGACAGAGCGTCAGACCCCCTTCAGAGGTCGAGCACCGGCATCTCCACACTCATCCTGCGGACACCGATCGGCGGGCCCGACTGCACGTGCAGCGCCACGACGCTCGCATCGTCAGAGGGTCGCCCATCGTCCAGCGCCATAGCCTGCTCGAGCAGCCCATCGGCGACGGCGCGCGCTGACGGCGTCACCTGCCAGAGCTCCTCGATCACCGCCGGCACATACAGCCCGTCTCCCCAACGGCTCCCAGCGTGCACCACGCCATCGGTACACGCCACAGCCAGGAGCCCCGGCGCCAGCTGCACGTGCTCCACCACGGGACGCATGTTGCGGTAGAAGCCCAACGGTGCAGCCTCCACGTCCAGCGCCAGCGCATCGTCGCCCGGTCGGCGGATGAAGACCGAGAGATTGCCGCAGCGCGTGACGATGAGCATCCGGCTGTCCAGCTCGACCGACAGGATCGCCAACGTCGCCGACACCTGCCGGGGTCGGTGGGGGTAGAGCATATGTTTGGCGGCGCGCCCCGCGGCCCCGTCGCGCACCCCCTCAGCCAGGTCGGCGATGATCTTGCGCACTACCTGGGCAGCGACCGCTCGCGCCCCCGGTCCCGAGCTCTGTCCGTCGACGAGCACCAAGGAGAGACCTCCGCGCGGTCGCTCGACCATCTCGAGCGTGTCCCCGCTCTCGCGGACCGACCACTTGTTGATCTTGCTGGCAGCTACCGACAGATGCATGGCCTAGGCCTCGCCGCCTCCGGTCGCGCTCCCCGCCTCGGTGCGTTGACCGCTGATCGCTCCCGGCAGGATGGAGAGCTCCACCCCCTCGGCCAACTTGATGCGCGCCGTGTTCGACTCGAAATCCAGGTACGTGATCTGCCCGATGAACCCCCCGATGGTGACCACGTGATCGCCGACCTTGAGGTTGGCCTCGCGATGCTTCTGCCGCCGCCGTGCCATCCACTGCGGCAGGAACAGAAAGACCCCCATACCGATGATAATCACGATCCAAAACGTCAGATCCCCACCTTCCCCAAGCATAGCTTCTCCCTCCGATAGGTAAGTCAATGGGTCGCTTCATCGCCGATTATACCGTCCCCCATGCGGAGTACAACACCCAACCGCTCACCGAGCCACCCCCGCCACGCAATCCCGCCCCAAGAGCCATCAAAGGTCCGCTCACCGAGCCATCCCCGCCACGCGATCCCGCTCAAGGGCTTTCCGGAGGCCTTGAGCGGTTACCCGCCTCGAGAGGCATCAAAGGT
>JAXGUU010000505.1:0-2641 GCA_040774145.1 Anaerolineae bacterium | reverse complement strand
GCTCTTCCCGGCACCGCTGGTCCCCACGAGCGCGACGAACTCCCGAGGATACACGGTCAGCGAGATGTCATTGAGGATCCGCTTACGTCCCTTAGGCCCACCGACCTCTCGGATCAGGCCGACACCATCAAGGCGAACCCCGCTCCTGGCAACGTACTGCCTGAGCACACCGGCCTCGTAGGTCAGACGGAACGGGCCGATTTGCACCACGTCGCCCTCCTCAAGCCGGTGGGGCGCCGTCAGGCGCTCTCCGTTGACGAAGGTGCCATTGGTGCTGTTGAGATCCGTCAGCAGGTGCCCCTCAGGCGCCTGCACAATGCGCGCGTGTTGGCGGGAGACGACAGGGGCATCCAGCGTGATCTGCGCCTGCGGGTCTCGCCCAATGACGAGCGATGGCCCGGCATCGAGCAGCCGTGTCCCCACGTGCTCCGGCGTCGCCGGGGCAACAGCGTTGGGCGGTGGTGCGACCTGTTCGTACAGCGAGAGGCCCGTCTGAGCCGATGCGCGGAACGTGAGACCGACCGAGTTCCCCTGGATGTCGCCGATGCGGAGGACATCGCCCTGGTGAAGCACCGCGTGCTCCTGTCGTTGACCATTGACAAAGGTCCCGTTGGTGCTCCCCACATCAGTGTAGTGCCACGCCGCGCCGCGGCGCTCAAACCGTCCATGGTGAGCGCTGACATAACCGTGCAGAAGCACGATATCGTTATCGGGTGTTCTCCCCACGGTCAGTAGCGCGCGGTCAAGCACGACCTCTCGCTGAGGCTGTCCCACAACCCGGACGATCAAGCTGGGGGTCGATGGCGCTGTCTCGGCAGTCTCAGGAACGGCCCCTTCGGCATCCAGCTCCTGTCCGCAAGAGGGGCAGAAGCGCGCCACAACACGCAGCGGCGCACCGCAGCGGGGACAATGGTACATCATCTCAACCTCCCCCATGAACCTGACAACCGCTCAGCGACCAAGACGGTGAGGACAGAGGATGCCTTCGCCAAAGCTAGCTCCTGTGGTATAAGAAAGCCATCACGATCGGTGGGCCGATGGCATCCGACGTGGGGCCCACAACCGGATTATAGCACCGGCACGCCGCCTTGCACCCACTCGCGGCGGTGGTAAGGAGTCCGACGAATGGAAGCACCCTATGTGATCGGGCTTGACTTGGGCGGCAGCGGGGGTCGCTGCCTGCTCATCGACACCGAGAGGGGCGTAGCCACCACGAGTACGCGTCCCTGGTCGCACGCGCGCGTGCCCGCCTACTGGCCCTGGGCTTTCGACCTCGACCTCGACCGCATCTGGAAGGGGGTGGGTGAGATGGTCCGCGAGGCCGTCGATCACGCGGACATACCGCCCGATCAGATCGCCGCCCTGGGCATCGCCTCGATGCGCCACGGATCGGTCGCCATCGACGCAGCCGGTACCCCGCTCTTCGCCGTCCCCACAATGGATGGACGCGCCGGCGTCGTCGCCCTGCAGCTTACCGCACGGGGCGCGGAGATCCACGCGCGCACCGGACGGTGGCCCAACCCGATCCTCACCGCGGTGCGCTTGATCTGGCTGCGTGAGCACAAGCCCGACGTGTGGGAGCGTGTCGACGCTGTCCTCAGCCTCAGTGCGTGGCTGACCCACCGGCTGACCGGCACCCGCGTGGCTGAGCGCTCGCAAGCTGCCGAGGCGATGGTGATGGATTTGGCATCAGGTACCTGGGCCGATGACCTCATCGCCTCGCTCGATTTGCCGAGGCCCATCTTCCCACCCCTTGTTGATGCCGGCACCCCGATCGGCGGGCTCTCCGGCACCGCCGCCGCGCATCTCGGCCTCGCGCCGGGCACGCCGGTGGTCGCCGCGGGTGCCGATACGCAGTGTGCACTTCTGGGCAGCGGCGTGATGGCCTTGGAGCACGTCGGCATCGTCGCCGGCAGCACGACATCGGCGCTGCGCATCGCCGACACACCGCACCGCGATCGGCAGCACCCTCTCTGGGCAGGGCGCCACATCGTGCCCGGCGCCTACGTGCTGGAGAGCAACGCGGGCCCGATGGGGCGCACCCTCGACTGGCTGGCCCGCAGCTGGTATCCGGGGAGCCCCACTCCCGTCGCTGCGCTCTGTGCCGAGGCGGCAACCGCCCCTCCCGGCGCAGGCGGCATCCTCTCCACCGCAGGTGCGCGCCTTCGACGCCACCTCGCTCGGCCTCCCGGTCGACGCCCTGTTCTTTGCCGCAACTGGCCCCACCGCCGACCAAGCAGGGCGCGCCGCGATGGCGCGTGCCGTCCTGGAGGGGATGGCCTACGCCGTCTGCGCGAACGTCGAGCAACTCCGATCGAGCGCCGATCAACCGGAAGCCCTCGTCCTAACCGGCGGTATGGCGCGCAGCAGGACCTGGGCACAGATGGTCAGTGATGTGTCGGGTCGCCCCGTCGACGTCGGAGCGACCGTCGAGGCCGCGGCCCGCGGCGCGGCGATCTGCGCCGGCGTGGGCGCAGGACTCTATCCCGACCTAGCGATGGGCGCTGAGCGACTGGCAAGCCCCACCCACAGCCACACACCCTATACCGAGACGGCAGAGGGCTACCGCTCGCGCTACCGTACCTGGCAGGCCCTCAGTGAGAAGCACGCTGCGGTCGATGACGATGCCGCCGAGGCCATC
>JAXGUU010000504.1:0-2653 GCA_040774145.1 Anaerolineae bacterium | reverse complement strand
TCTGCATGCTCTCACCCTGGGGACGCGAGAAGATCGCGACCCGCCCGTCGCTGAGCGGCAGCAAGCGCACATCCTTCATCTGCGCCGGTCCGTGGGCGAATCGCCTCAAGCTGTGGATGGAGTGCCCCCGGTAGAAGACGGTGCGCCAGTGCGCTCGCCTGCCCTCCCATTGCACCTCCACGCCGCCGAAGATCAGCTCGCTCGGAGCGACGTCGCCGGCGAAGGTCACGAAGGGATCCTGCAGGTCGAACACCGGCGCGCCCTCGATGGGCGACCAAACACCGCCGTTCTCGGTAAAGAACATGACGCGCGAGAACTCGTCCCCGCGCTGCTCCACCCTGCCGGCCATCATCGTCATCCCGTCGAGCGTGAACGGGACCGACGGATTGTAGACGTCGTGGTCGCCCACGCCCTCGAACCTCAGGATCTCCCCCAAGGCGGCGGGCCTGTGCTTCTGGAACTCCGCGACCTGTTGCCTCAGCGGTACCGGTGTGATGGTGCTATACAGGCTCATATCAACCTCCGACCTGGGCGCCCGCATTGCGCAAGACCAGCTCAATGACGGCAGGCGTAGGCCTGCTCTCGTTGAAGGGGACGGTGAGCCTTGTCTGCCCATCTGTCTGGGCAACTGCCACATCGCCGCCGGAAAGCAGCGAAGCCGAAACGACGTGCCGCTCTGTCGCCGGCAGCACCAGTACACCCTCGTCGCCCCAGTCAAGGATGTGGACATACACCCTGTCGTCCCGGAAGGTCGAGACCATACGGCCCTCGGCCGGCTGGAAGGGCCCCGGCCGGGTGCCGTAGAGGCTCTCTCCGTAGCGGCCCAGCCAATTCCCCACCTCCCGCAGGATCTCAGCGTGCGCCTCGGGGATGACGCCGTCGCGATCGGGGCCGACATTGAGCAGCAGATTGCCCCCTCGGCCCACCGTGTTGATGAGCATCCTGATGACCTCGTCCGCCGTCATCAGGTCCTGCTCGGCGTTGTAGCCCCAACTGGGCCGGTTGAGATTGCAGCATTTCTCCCACGGCGCAGCGGCTATCGGTCCCGTCACCCCGTGCCCGCCCTCATCAATGCCGAAATCGCCCTCCCATCCTGACCTGGGGCTGATCACGATCTTCGGCTGGTGCTTCCTGACCATGGCGTTGAGCTTCTCCGGCTCCCAGAACCACGCGGCATCGCGGTCCGTGCCCTTGTGGGCCAGCCATCCGCCGTCATACCAGAGGATGTCGATGGGACCGTAGGCCGTCATCAGCTCCTCAACCTGGCCGTAGCCCTGCGCCTTCATCAACGCGGCATTGTCCGGCAGCTCTTTGGGATGGAAGTAGCCCGGAAAGCGCCAATCCATCGGGGAGTAATACAGCCCTGTGCCCAGTCCTGCCTCGCGGCACGCGCTGACATACGCCGCCACGAAATCGCGCTTTGCCGCCGTGGCAACGCTCGTGAACTGCCCGTAGCTCGCCGGGCTATCCCATAGAGCGAACCCGTCGTGGTGCCGTGCCGTCAGCACCATGTAGCGCATCCCGGCATCCCGGGCGAGCTGGGCCCACGCGCCCGCATCGAAATGCCGCGGCGCGAACGCATCCGCGAGCTTGGCGTACGCCTCCGCGGGGATCTGATCGCGGTGCATCACCCACTCGCCCCTGGCCGGGATCGCATACAGCCCCCAGTGGATGAACATCCCGAACTTCGCATCCTGCCACCACGCCAGGTCCTCGGGCGCGAGCCTGAGAGCGTCGCGCGCACTGCCCTGCGTCGTCTCTGTCTGTGTGTCGCTCATGGCGAGAGCCTCCTGTTCCGCTTGAGCGAGAGCATAGCACGCTCCGCAAGTTGAGCCAGCTCAGAGGGGCATCACCCTGCCGGGGTGACCGTTGCTTGGCCACATTGCCGCCGGCAAAGGCGCCTATGCGAGGCACCCTAAAGCCACCACTTGACAAGACACTAGCTCAGCAAGCAGCAGTCCGGGTTCTCCCCCACGACGCCAGACGCCGACCAACTGCGATTCTGTTAGGCTAGTCTCTATGAGCTTGAGCGAACCGCCGGCCATCACCGACAGGCAGATGTCGCTGACCGGAAGCTTCGTGCATGCGGACAGGAGTTCGTCAACTCCTGACCGGGCGCTGTGAGGGGTCGCCGATGCCGCTGACAGCATACCAGGTTATGCAGAACCATGACCACATCGTCGCGCTGCTCGGGCAGAGCGGAATGGGCGCCGTGTATTGCGCTTGGGACACGCGCCTCAGGAAGCCGGTGGCGCTCAAGGGGAATGCGCCCCAGCCCGGGCTTGACGCGCAGACGCTGGCCCAGCTCCACACACAGTTCGAGCAGGAAACCGTCGCTGGTGCACCTCCATCCCGTCCCGGTGACCGACTACCTCGAGGAGCACGGCAAAGACCACCTGGTGATGGCTTCGTGGAGGGCGAGAACTTGGGGGGCCGGATCAGGCGCGAGGGTGCGTCGGCCGAGGGGAAGGCGCTGGTGTGGGCGAGCCATCCGCTGGACGCGCCGGCCCATTGCCACGAGTGGGGTATGGACTTGACCATTCGCCCGGCGACGCCCGAGCTGTGACCGACGCCGCGGGAGATCATTGATCTCGGCCCGCCCCCAGGATTGCCGGCCTTCGTGGATGTCCGTCGGTGGCCTGGTACCAGTTGA
>JAXGUU010000503.1:0-2656 GCA_040774145.1 Anaerolineae bacterium | reverse complement strand
GTTCCCTACTTCACGCGCTATGTGGAGCAGGTGGTTGAGGCGCTTAGACCCTACACCGATCTGTGGTGCACGATTAACGAGCCGAACGTCTACGCGTCGCTGGGCTACATCACGGGTGAGTTCCCCCCGGGGGTCCGGGACCTGCGCCAGGCGGGAGGGGTGCTGCGCAACATGCTGCGCGCCCACGCCGCCGCCTACCAGGTCATCCACCGCATGCAGGAGGGCGCGCGGGTGGGACTGGCCCACAATGTGCGCTTCTTTGACCCGGCGCCTCGTACGGCGGACGCGCCTCGGACGGCGAAGGCGCCTCGGACGGCGGACGCGCCTCGGACGCGCAAGGCGTCCCCCTACCGCACACGGCTGGTCGACCGGCTCGCCGCGCGCCTGCACGATCTCTGGTTCAATCAAACGACCCTCCGGGCCCTGATCAACGGCTGGTGGCTGCCGCCGCTCGGCTTCGGCCCGGCGCTGGGGCTGCGCAACACGCTGGACTGGATCGGCCTCAACTACTACACCCGGGACCTGATCGCCTTCGACCGGCATGGCGATGGATTCGACAAGTTCCGCACCCTGCACAGCGAGGACGCCGAGCCGCTGGACGGCGGCTACGGCGAGCTCTATCCCGAAGGTCTGGCGCGCGCGGTCAAGCGGCTGGCCCGCTACGACCTACCGATCCATATCACCGAGAACGGCATTCCCGATGCTGACGATGACCAGCGCCCCCGCGCGCTCCTGCTCCACCTCCACCAGCTGTGGCACGCGCTCCAGGAGAACACCGGTGTGGTCAGCTACTATCACTGGACGCTCGTCGACAACTTCGAATGGGCTCAGGGCTGGACCCTGCCCTTCGGCCTCATTGAACTCGACCCGGAGTCTCAGAAGCGCACGCCCAGGCCCAGCGCGGATCTCTACGCCGCCATCGCACGCGGCAACGCGATCACGCCGGAGTTGCTGGACGCCTATGCACCCGAGTTGCGCCCCATCTTGCTGCCGGGCTGAGATCACGGCGATATGACAGATAACCCTGACTTGGAACCACGATGAAGACAGATGATCTAGACTACGAGCTCCCCGAGGAGCTCATCGCTCAGGAGCCCATAGCTCAACGCGACGCTTCGCGGCTCCTCGTGCTGCACCGCGAGACCGGCGAGATCGAGCACCGCGTCTTCCACGACTTGGGCGACTACGTCGCCCGCCCCGACCTGCTCGTCGCCAACGAGAGCCGCGTCATCCCGGCCCGTATGTACGGTCTGAAAGAGCCCAGCGGCGGACGCGTTGAGATCCTGCTCCTGCGGCAGCTCGATGCGTGCCGCTGGCGGTGCCTGGTGGGCGGTGCGCGCACGCGCCCCGGCACCCTGATCCGCTTGGTGGCGGATGAGGCCGATCCCGACGCGGGGCCCAACGGTGACCTCACCGCCGAGGTCGAGGAGATGGGCGACCGGGGTGAGCGCACGCTCCGCTTCTCGGAGCCCGTGGAGCACCACTTCGACACGCTGGGACACACGCCGTTGCCCCCCTACATCCACCGCCGGCTCGACGACCCCGAACGTTACCAGACCGTCTATGCCAGGACGCCGGGCAGCGCAGCGGCGCCCACGGCGGGCCTGCACTTCACGCCCGATCTGCTGCTCTCGCTGCGCGAGAGGGGCGTGGGCTTGACCTTCGTCACATTGCACGTGGGCCTCGACACCTTCCGCCCGATCACCGAGGAGCACATTGAGGATCACCAGATCCACCGCGAATGGTGCCGGGTCGATCTCAACACGACTGAGCAGATCAATCGCGCCAAGCTGAACGGTGGGCGCGTCATCGCCGTGGGAACCACCAGCGTGCGCGTCCTGGAGACCGCTGCACGCCATGGATTGCTGCGAGCGCCGCGGGTCGGGGTCGACGCGTCGACCGAGGACGTGGGCAGCTGTCCGTGGCAGGCGCTGTCGCCCTTCGACGGTTTCTCCGATCTCTACATCACCCCGGGCTTCCGCTTCCGGGCCGTCGACGCGCTCATCACCAATTTCCACCTGCCCAGAAGCTCGCTGCTCGCCCTCGTGATGGCCTTTGCCGGCGAGGAGGCCATCCGTCGCGCCTACCGGGAGGCCATCCGCGAGCGCTACCGCTTCTTCTCCTTCGGCGACGCGATGCTGATCCTCTAGCGTGGGAGATGATAAGGGAGTGAGCACGCTACCACGATCGCAGGACTTCTGGCAAGCGCTCTCCGCGTGGGTCGCCTCCGGCCCCGTAGAGGTCGACCGTCCCAAGGGGTCCACACATCCCTGCTATCCGACGCTGCGCTACCCACTGGACTATGGCTACCTGCAGGGCGTCCGCGCGGGCGATGGCGACCACCTCGATCTTTGGGTCGGCAGCAGAGACGATCGGGAGATCGTCGGGATCGTCTGCACGCTCGACGCCGTGAAGCGCGACGCGGAGATCAAGGTCCTGCTGGGATGCACCGAGCAGGAGATGCAGATCATCCTCAACATCCACAACGAGGACGGTCAGCGCGCCATTCTCGTCAGACGCCCGAAGGACGCGTGAGGTCGGCGATGGAGACCTACCGGGAATACGTCGGCAATCCGCACGTGCACTCGCGCTATTCCGATGGGACAGCGACCTACAACCGCATCGCGACCGCCGCGGCAGCGGCGAAGCTCAACTT
>JAXGUU010000502.1:0-2668 GCA_040774145.1 Anaerolineae bacterium | reverse complement strand
GTCTATAACTTTTGTACCTACCATCATAGTCTCCGGGTAGAACTACAGCTGCCGGGCCACCGGCGCCGGTGGTTGCGGCGCACGCCCGCGATTGCTGCGGGCATCACCGACCACAAGTGGTCGCTGGAGGACCTGTTATGGTACCGAGTCCCACATCCGCCCCAGCTTCCGAAACGCCGGGGTCGGCCCTCCAAGGCCTTTCTGGCCCTCAAAGCGGAGTGGCTTACGTGACCACGGTTAACTGTGGCGCTACCTACCGTCGTGAGGAGGGAGACAACGGGGCCGACTTCGTCGAGCCGGATTGATCAGATGATCCCGAACAGCCCATTCCACGACGGACGCACGGTAACTCACCGGAGGTCAGTCGAAGCGACCACAGCAGTGCACTCACATCGTCGTCGCGACCATCGCCACAACCGCAGTCGCGACGTTGGCCAACCCGTGCACGATCCAACCGGGGAAGATGCTCCCCGACGTGAGCCGCAGCCAGCCGGCCATCAGGCCGAACGCCAGCGGTAGGACCGTGACCAGAGGCCACAGGCTGGGTTCAACCGTCAGGACCAGCAGGTGCGGCAGGGTGAAGATCACAGCCTGGATCACGTTCGCGGCCCACAATCGCATCCGCCGCCCCAGCCACCCGCCGATCAGGCCCCGGAAGAGCAGCTCCTCGCCCAGGCCGGTCTCGATCATCCCGTAGACCACCGCCGCCAGGAAGCTCATCAACGTCAAGGGCCTGCCCACGAAGCTGCTCGTCGCTAGATTCGGATCGTCGGCCAGTCCTGCCGGCATCAGGGACCACGTGACCACCGACGTCACCATCGCCACGAGCGATAGGGCACCAGCCCACAGATACGCCCTCCGCTCACCCGCCACAAGGCCCAGCCGCCCGGCGATGTCGCGCCACGGGACCCTCTCTCGCAGCTTGACGACCAGGGCATAGATGAGAGCCGGAATGCTGTAGACGATCAGGGAGGTCATCGGGGGTTCTCCTTTCGAGCCTTGGGTGCCTTAACCGACCTACGGCGTGGCCGTAGACGCCCGCACTATAGCACGTGCCGCGATAGGCGACAAGCGCCACACCACGGTGTGTGTGGCGCGTTCCCGGGGCTCGTGGGCTGCGCCGATACGGCGCCTTCACCCGCATCAACCGGCTCGCCTAGACCAGGAGGCTCGCCACGACGTTCGCCGCAGCACGTAACGCCTGCCCAACCCCGTCCCCGAACGCGCCAAGCCTCGCCATCAACGGCTTGAGGCGCACCCTGACGAGGGGATCCCGTGCGTACACCTAGGGTGCTCATCACCGCGCGTGCCGCCGACTGCAGGGCGTGCACGAAGCCCGAGGGCTCGCCTGTCCGACCCTCCACCGCCGCCTGGGAGCGCCCCGCCCAGAAGGACCGCAGATCGACCCGCTCCCGACGCCGCTGGGTGCGTCGCTCCTCACAGATTGCCTGGACCATCATCAGATCAAAGATGCCGTTCATTGCCATTCCCCCTTCTCTCTTGATCTGACCCTATCATAGCCGGCGACCGTCGACGCAGCGTCGCCCTAGGCGTCTTCTGAGGCGTCTTTGGTGACGAGGAAATCCCAAACGGGGGACATCGGCCCACGGTCCGATCGGCGATCGCCGCGAAGACCTGGGCGGGACGGCTTCCCGCCCCACGTGGACGAATGTAGGTCGGCTAGCTGAGCCGACCATCCCGCCGCAGACCGAAGACCTGGGCGGGACGGCTTCCCGCCCCACATGGACGAATGTAGGTCGGCTAGCTGAGCCGACCATCCCGCCGCAGACCGAAGACCCGGGCGGTGTGGCTAACTGCCGCGGGTTCCCACGCTCACTCAGGATACCCCACCGGCACGAGATAGAGCGGCGCGTGGTCCTCGGGCAACCCGAGCAGCGCCTGCACCCCACCGTCGTCCAGCGCCCCGATCGGTACGCTGCCCAGCCCCAGCGCCACCGCCTGCAACGCCAGGTTCTGCGCCGCGTGGCCGACCTCCATATGCACGTAGCGCTCGGCGCGGTTACCGTAGCGCCCCTCGGTGCGCGCCACCACCGCCGTGAAGACGAAGATCGCCGGCGCCTCGCGCAGCGCGTCCTGGCGCACCCCTGCTTCGTACAGCCCCTCGCGCAGGTCCTCCGTCGAAAGTCGCATCAGGCTGTGGTCGGCGGGCACGTAGTGGTAGAGCCCGTCGGGGAGCACGAGGTAGAGCTCCAGCGGATAGAGCGCCCCCGCCGAGGGCACCGCGCGCAAACCTCGCGGGTCGGTCACCCCCTGCGCGGCCCACGCCAGTTGCCCCACCTCCTCCAGCGACAATGCCCGGTCCGAGAAGGCCCGCACACTGCGCCGCCCGGCGATCGCCGCCTCAAGGGACACGGCACCCTCCGTCCGCGGCGGCGGCAACGCCACCGGCACCGCCGTACCATCGAGAATCGCAGGCCGAGCCTGGCACGCCACACCAATCAGGAGGACCAAGGTCAGCCATCGGAACACCGTCCAGCACCTCGATATTCCTCTGACAGGATTCACAGGATTCGCAAGATTGACAGGACCATCCAGTCCATTCGCTGAAACACGAATCCAAATCCGGAATTACCTGCTACACTCAGGGGCATGAAAACGTCTGAGTTGACCATCACAAATGAGCGGATTGATGATTTTGTCGTGTTGC
>JAXGUU010000501.1:0-2672 GCA_040774145.1 Anaerolineae bacterium | reverse complement strand
CATCAAGGCAGCGTAGCGAGCCGCCCCCAACAACGCCTCCCGCTCAAGGGCGTGGCTGCCGGCCTTGAGCGGTCACCCGCCCGAAGACGCATCAAAGCTGCTCTAGCGACGGGCCCCCGTCAGACCACCGCTCAAGGCCTGCGGAAAGCCCTTGAGCGGGAAGATACGCTAGCGCGTCACCCTACCCCAGCTCGGCGCCCTCGTCGCGCGTACGCGCGACCAACGCCGCGGGAAGCCCCGCCCGCATCCACGCCGCCCGCAGCAGCACCCGCTTCAGCCACGCCTCGCTCGGATGCTCGTCGCGCAGCAGTGCCGGCGCCTCCTCCGACGTGACCCAGCGCAGCGCTTGGTGCTCCTCGCTCAGCCGGATCGGATCCGCCGTCAACAGCGTGCAGTGGTACACCACGCCCAGCAGCTCGTTGGCCGTTACGGGATCCCCACGGTAGAAGTGCGTCGTCCCCAGCAGGAAGTCGATCACCACCTCCACCCCCAACTCCTCACGCACCTCGCGGTGCAACGCCCCCTCGAACCCCTCGCCCTGGTCTACGCGCCCCGTCACGCACTCCCACGCCCCCGGCGCGAAATCCTTCGTCGCACTCCGCCGCACCAGCAGATAGGCATCCCGTTCCGGCGACCACACCAACGCCCCAATCCCCGCCAGAAAGCGTCCCACGCTCATCGCCACGCCCCTAACGCCGGCGACGCCGGTGCTCCTGATAGCGCGGTTCGCGCTTGAGCACCTCGCGATGCACCGGCTCATCATCCTTCGCCGACGTGTGTTCAAGGTAAGCCATCAGCGCCGCCGACAACACAGCGGCTACCGCGACCAACGCCACCAACAGCTCCAGCTCAGTCATCCTCCATGTCCCCCTGCCGCCGCCCATAGCTCCGCGCGTCGCCTGCGGTAGGCCACAATCGGCCCGTCCCCCTGGATCAGCTGTTCCCCCATTCGCGGTGCCACCCGCTTGGGCCGCTGCGTGACCACGACGCGCCGATCCTGGTGCGCGATCATCAGGTTGAAGGGCATCGCCAGCCGCGCCACCAGACCGCCCAGCAGCGGCAGCCGCACAAAGCGCTGGTAGAAGCGCAGATAGAGCAGCGTGTGCTCATCGTCGACGGGCACGAACGCCGCCATCACTCGCACGTCGTCCCCGATGTAGTTCTGCCACAGGTTGGGGAAGATGAAGCCCAGCCGAAAGTCACGCGCCGGGTCAGGCGTGATCTCCTCCGGACGCCGCGGCGGCGTGCCGTCATCCACCCGATTGTAGACGTAGAAGTCAAAGCGATCGTCACCATCCCAGCGGACCACCGGCCCATCCACCAGCAACCGCCCCCCACGCCCAATCGTGTTGTGGTGCACAAAGGGGAGATGAGCCACATCGAGCTGGTTCTCGATCACGCGCGTGTAGTGGGTCGCCCACGCGTCAATCGCCTCGCCGTAGACAAACCCGCCCGCCAGGTCGTCGAAGAAGCGCGGCGGCCCCTGCGGCGCGGCCTCACCCCACCAGATCCAGACGAAGCCGTGCGCCTCGTGCGTCGGATAGCTCTTGCCCCTGAAGCGCTCGGGCACCGCTGCGGCCCGACCGTGAGCGGGGATCAGCGTGACCCGACCGCTCGCGTCGTAGCGAAAGCCATGGAACGGACAGGCGAGATCGCCCTCCTCCGTCACCTTGCCCGCGCTAAGTCGCGCCCCGCGATGCGCGCAGTGATCGCGCATGCAGGCAACGTGCCCCTCGGCATCGCGCCAGAAGACCAGGCGCTCACCCAGGCGGGTGACACCGACGGGTCGCCGACGCACCTGCGAGGAGCTGAGCACGACGTACCACTGATTGGGTATCAAGGCGACCTCCGTGCCGGATGGACCTCGCGAGCATTCTACATCAGCCCGACTCACCGGCAAGCCCTCCCGTGGGTCAGGGCAACTACCTTCCGGGAAGCTCGCAGAGCCCCGCACAACCCTGTGAGCCCGTCAGACGCTTGCATCCGCACAGCAGGACGAGCCTTCCAGCTTCCCGGAAGGTCGCCGCCACCATCCTCGCCCCACCGAGCCACCGGTCAGCGGTTAGGACGACTTGGCATCCTGCACGATATGTGATAGACTATAGGCACATGGGGTCTGATTAGGTTGCATGGTCCGGTCATGCGGTGGTGCGGAGCCCGCGTAGCGACCGGCCCCCAGCGCACCGTCAGCCCATCGTACGTTTGTTTCAACTGGTATAGCTTAAGGGAGTAGAGAAGTGGCAGAGACAGAAACTGGGACCGTGAAGTGGTTTAACGACGCCAAAGGCTATGGCTTCATCTCGCGCGAGAGCGGAGGTGACGTATTCGTGCACTATTCCGACGTGCAGGGCAGCGGATTCCGCTCGTTGCAGGAAGGACAGCGCGTAGAGTTCACCGTGGAGCAAGGTGACAAGGGGCCCAAGGCGGCCAACGTACGCCCCCTCGACTCGGGGACCGGCTTCGCGCCAACAACCCCTCGCTGGTAAACCCGCCACTCGCGGACCAACAGCATAACGTAGACCACACGGCCCTCCGCAGGCCGTGTGGTTTTCTTTCTGCGCCCACCGTTCGCGGCGGATCATGATCCGCCGTCCCCCAAGTGCTCGCCTCCTCCCCGGCCCCTCGCATCTCCGCGCAGGAACAAGCTTCCGGAGGTGACCGAGCCGCGGCAT
>JAXGUU010000500.1:0-2682 GCA_040774145.1 Anaerolineae bacterium | reverse complement strand
CGCCGAGAGGACAGCGTCCGCTGCCCATACGCGGCCCGCCCCCTGCTGCCAGACGCTGTACGCCGCCGTCATCACCCCATCCACCTCGGCCATCTGCGGGCGTGCCGTCTGCATAATCCGGTACTTGACCTCATCGGGGGTCAGCTCCCCGTGCTCGTTCAGCACCAACGCGGCGATACCCGAAACGACCGCCGTTGACATCGAGCTGCCCGACATCTCAAAGTAGCGTCCGTCTAGCCGTCGGTCGGGGTAATCGCGGCTGAGCGTCGCCGTCGGGTGCATCAGCGAGATGACGTGCGCACCGGGCGCGATCACGTCAGGCTTCACGAACGCATCGAGCGTGGGGCCGGCAGCGGAGAAATCGGGAATGTAGTCATCCCCGAGATCGGCAGGCGTACGTTTGTCGGTGAAGGCCGCGACCGTGATGACATAGGGGGTGTTCCCCGGCACGCCGATGCTCATCGGGCCGGGGCCGGTGTTACCGGCACTCGCCACGACGACGATCCCCGCCTCCCACGCCCTCATCACAGCCAGGTTGTAGGGATCTGCCCAATAGGGCGCGATGGGTGCGGCGTACATCGAGATGTTCAGGACGCGAATCCCATAGGTATCCTTGTTATCGATGACCCACTGAATGCCCTTGAGGACGTCCGCATAGGTACCGGCGCCCTGCGCATTCAACACCCGGACGGCGACGATGTTGGCCTCGGGCGCGACGCCCCGGTACTCGCCCTCGCGCCGCTCCAGGTCCCGGTTGGCGATAATCCCAGCGATGTGCGTACCGTGCCCGTTCGGGTCACCGGGGGACTTAAGTAGGAAAGGAGGCTCATAGAGCCGTTCGGAGAGGGCATCATAGTAGGCGAGGAAACGCTGTCCCGCCCCACCGTTTCGCAGCTCCGGAAAGCGTGGGTCGACCCCCGTGTCGAGAACGGCCACGGTGACGGCGTCACCCAGGATACCGGCGTCCCAGACCGGTTGAACTCCGATAGCTTTGCCGAACTCAACGTTCGTCGACCCGCCACCGTCCGAACTGAGAAGTGCGCTGTGGGCCAACGCCACCTCACGATCCGGCACGACGCGAACCACACGCGGATCGGCCTCCAGCGGCGCGATCCTGTCGGGCGAGAGATGAGCGATGACCGCATCGATCGCCGCGATCTCCGATTCAACCACGCCGCCCCATGCGGCTACGGCCTCGGATGCGACGCCCGGCCGCGTCCCCTGCACAATCACGCGCAGGCCCGTCGCCTTTAAAGGAGCCGGCTGGAACAGGGTAACCACCAACAGGATGGCCCCAATGAGGGAGATCAACCTACGGCAAGTTGTCGCTTTACCCACCATGCGTCACCTCCTGATCACAACGCGGAGATCATAAGGCAGCTATCTCTAACAATACTCTATCTATTATAGCCTAACATCGTTAGTAAGCACTAACAATAGTACTTTAGTACTAGATTGCCACGTAGCTTGCAGGACCGGAGGGCCACAGCAAAAGGAGGAGAACGCAGGATGCGCTCTCCTCCTTGAGATCCCGGCAGCTCCCACAGCGTTGGCCCCCATCAAGGTTCGGTCGGGCTTCGGCACGCGCATCTATGATGCTAGTGTAATCCCAACCGGCGACAAACTCAACCCCTCTAGGGTGCCAAGTCAGTTAAGATCCGGTAACGCAGTGCATCACTCGACGAAGATCTCGACCCGCTCTCCGTCTTCATCATCCTGGACGTCCAGGAGATGACCGATCTCCCCACGATCCAGCATCTCCTCGAGGCCGGTCGTATCCAATCCATGAACGCCGGCAAAGCTGCCGCCCGCGCGCAGCCCCGCACGCACCAGGCCCACAGGCAGGGTCAAATTGACACGCACTCTCTCCGTACGTGTGTCGGTCACGCGGATGCGCACCCAGCGGGGGCGACGGCGCGTGCGACGATCCCCTTCCTCTTGCTCGCGAAGGGCATCCAAGAGCTGTGCGGCATCATCAGCCGTGATCGTTCCCTGCTGGAGCATCTCGAGGACCTTGCGACGCTCCTCCTGCAACCTGCGTGACGCCGCGGCACTCATCGGCGGAGGGGAGGGCTGTGAGGGACGAGGTGGAGCCTGAAAGCCCCGCGGGACCCGTGATTCGGCCTCCTGCTGGACGTGGGCCAGTGACTCGGCCAACTGGGTCTGAAGCTCCTCCAGCGACTCCATCAGCCGGTCGCGACGATCCTGGAGCAGGTCAGCCCGGAGCTCCAAGCGCTCCTGCTTGGCGAGCAGACGCTCACGGCGTGCCTCCAATCGCTCGCGCTGCCCCGGCGCTGCGTCGCTCTCCGCCGAGCGCAACGCCTCAATCTGGTCTTCAAGCTCGCGAAGCTCCGTTAGCAGCACCTCACGCTCCGCCTCGAGCGCTTCCTCGCGCTGGAGATCGTCCATCTTGCGAGCAACATGCTGCATCTTGCGCTCGAACCTCTCCCGTATTCTCGCTTCGAGATCTTGCACTGCCATGGCAGCCTCCTCAATGACCCGGTCTCGGTCTCGTGCCCCTCTATCAACCCTGAACGCCTAGCGAGTCAGCAGCCGCAACGCCTCTTCGACGGTGGTCTTGCCCTCGGCTAGGCTGTCGAGAACCGACTGAGCCTTGAGCTCGTCCGGATCCGGCTCGCCCACCTCATAGCCCATTGCACGGATCACATCGTGGAGCCGGTT
>JAXGUU010000499.1:0-2697 GCA_040774145.1 Anaerolineae bacterium | reverse complement strand
TCCGCTCCTTTCGCCGTTGGCAGGCATCCTGTTCGGGTTCGCCTGGGGGCTGCCCCTGGTGATCACCGTAGCCACCCTCTCCTCGTTGATCCCCTTCGCGATTGCGCGCAGGCTGGGGCGGGAGTGGGTGGCATCCAAGTTCGAGGGAAAGAAGCTGGAAGAGGTCTATCAGCGGTCGGAGGGCCAGATCGGCTTTGTCTTTGTGCTGCTGCTACGCATCGTGCCGGTGCTGCCGTGGGAGCTGCAGAACTACGTAGCCGGCGTCACCAAAGTTCGGGCGCCTTCGTTCCTGTTGGCGACCGCTCTGGGTATCCTGCCCGGCAGCACGGCGTTCGTGCTCATGGGCGAGTCCGTCGCCACAGGAGCACCGTGGAAAGGTGTGGTCGCCGTTGTGTTGGATGCTGTGGTGATCCTGCTCGCCTCGGCCATTGCTGCGATCGTGCACCGTCGCACGCAGAGGGAGAGAGAGCCGGACGACAGTGTCAAGGGATCGACTGTGAACAAGCCGTTTGAGTCAACGTGAGGGGGGAAGATGGAATGGGACGGTAGCGAATTCGAGGCGAGCCTCAAGCGTATCGGGGACTTCGGGTTGGACAACTGTATCGGCGCCAACGACTGTATGCGCGCCTGTCCGGTGAACCGGCTGGGCGTCAATCAAAACGAGCTGGACTCGGTGATGGTGTCAGGGGTCTGGACCGAGCGGGTGCAGACCTTTGTGACCGAATGCGTCCAGTGTGGGGACTGTACACTCGCCTGCCCGGCGGGGGTGCATCGGGACCACATGATGCTGATGCTGAAGGCGATGCTGCCCAGCATCCCTAGATCCTGGAAGCGCTACTACAACGTCAAGGGCCGCCGGGATCAACAACTGCTGATCTCCCTCTCCAACATCGTTGGGCGACTGCGGATCGGCCCTTTGGGAAAACACGTCGACAAGGCAGACCTGGCGCGCAAGGAGCTGCTCTTCTACTTCGGCTGCTACATCTTCTCGCCCTCCAAGGCCCCGGAGGCGACGCTCAGCCTCGCCGATCGTCTGGGGCTGGGCTACGAAGTCCTTGCCGGCGTGCGGTCGTGCTGCGGATGGCCGCAGTATCTGACCGGCAAGATGGGCTATGGGCAGCAGATGCTGACCTACCTTGAGACCCTGATTAACAAGGTGGAACCGAAGGTGATCGTCACCGGTTGCGCGGAGTGCTATGCGGGCCTGGTGCGCCTGAAGAAGAAGACCGGCGCCGCCTGGACGGCGATGACCACGCCCGAATGGCTGCTTGGGCACGCCGACGAGCTGACGTGGCAGCGCTTTGACGCGCCCATCGCGATCCACGACTCGTGCCACGTCACCAAGAAACTCGGGAAGCCCGATCCGGCACGGCAGTTGCTGGCGCGAATCGCGGATGTGGTGGAGATCGCGGACTCTCCCGAGGACTGCGTCTGCTGCGGGTACTACAACATCCACGCCAACCACGACCTCAATCACCAGTTGCACGAGGAGAAGCTGGCACTGGTTGCCGAGAAGGGCGCCGAGGCGATGGCTTGCGAGTGCGTGACTTGCTGGGAGGCCTTCGCGCCGGAGTTCAAAGAGGCTGATGTCCCGCTATGGGAGCTGATGGTGGCGGCTGAGTTGGCGACGCGGGGAGGCGAAGCATGACAACCACTCACTATGTGATCATCGGCGATGGCATTGCGGGCCTCTCGGCGGCTCAGGAGATTCGTCGCCACGATCCGGAGGGGCGGATCACGATCATCGGTGATGAGGAGGAACCGACGTACTACCGGGCCTCGCTCTCAGAGTGGATCGCGGAGGACAACACCACGGAGATGACCTACGCGCGCACGGAGGGCTTCTACGAAGCGATGCGGTTCGAGCGCTTCACGGGTCTGGTTCGCACGGTGGACGCTGAGCGCAAGACGATCGCGATGGCCGACGGTACGCAGAGGTCGTACGATAGGTTGCTCATCGCGACCGGCGCGAGGGCTAACGTCATCCCCATCGAGGGCCTCGAGGACCCCCTCGGCTACCGCACCTGGGACGATGCGCGCAGGATCAAGGCACAGGTGACCCCGGAGACTCGGGTGCTGATCCTTGGCGGGGGCGTGCTCGGCCTGGAGCTGGCGGGGGCGTTGGCCAAGATCGGGCTGCGGCAGATCGCGATCGTCCAGCTCCTGGACTTCCTCGGTCCACCGCTGCTGGACGAGCCCGCGGGAAGATGGCTGGAGCGGCGCATCCGTGCCGATGGCCTGACCGTCTTCCTGGGCGACACGGTGGAACGCGTGGACGGGAACGTGGCCCATCTGCGGAGCGGCAAGACGTGGGCGTTCGACGTCTTCGTGCAATCCGTGGGTGTCAGGCCGCGCTACCCTGACGTAACGGGGCTCGAGATCGGCAGGGCCGTGCGCATCGATGAGCACGCTGCCACCAACCTGCCCGACGTCTATGCGGCGGGCGACTGCACTGAGATGTGTGTGCGGAGCGAGGGGCGCTGGCAGCCGACGCGCATCTGGTTGGACTGCGCGCGCCAGGGAAGGGTCGCGGGCTGCAACATGGCAGGCGCGGCGGCTAGCCTCACCGAGTATCCGTTCCTCAATGCCTCCATCCTCTACGACGTCCATTATGCCTACATCGGCGAGCCCAACGCTGAGGGTGGCACGCTCTACGTGAGCGAAACCGAGCGGAGCTATCGTAAAGTGCGCGTGGTC
>JAXGUU010000498.1:0-2735 GCA_040774145.1 Anaerolineae bacterium | reverse complement strand
GGACGGCGGCGTTCGTGTGGCTCGCGTGGTGCCGTCACGGCATGGCGGATTGCTCGAGCGCTTTAGCGTGCGCGGCGTGCCTTTCATTGTCGTCTCCTTCCTGCGCGGTGCCGGCTTTCGCATGCCCGACACCGGGTACCGCTACCGTGAAGGCGTGCCCCACTCGGTCTACTTCCGCGACTGGGGCGCGATGCTGGGACGCATGCACCGGCTATCGACCTCATACACCCCTGCGCCGGGCAGCGAGCCCCGGCCTGACCTTCTCGACATCCTGGCGTTCGAGCCCATCGAGGAGCGCGTGCCGGCGCAACTCCCCCGTGTGCGCGTGAAGCTCGCGACGCTTCTTGATGAGCTGCGAGCCCTGCCGCGAACGCCCGATGGCTATGGCATGATCCACGCCGACTTTAACGATGGCAACTTCACGGTGGACGATGCCACGGGGGATCTCACCGTCTTCGACTTCGATGACTGCTGCTACGGGTGGTTTGCCTACGAGCTGGCCTCGGCCTGGGAGAGCGGTGTAGGGTGGGCGGCGACGCTTGACCTGCCCGCGCGCAAGGATCGTATGGAGGAATACTTCACCCGGGTGCTGGAGGGCTACCAGGCGGAGCGGCAACTGCTCGATGGAGCGCTTGCGCACCTGCTGCTCTTCCTCAGGGTGGTGCAGATGCAGGAGCTCGTCTATTACCTGCAGTACTACGGTGGCCCCGACGAGGAGATCCAGGCGGGACTGGCCTACAAGATCAGGTGCATCGAGGACGATATCCCCTATCTGGGGTTTTTCGACCCGGTGTACGATCCCACCCATCCCTTCTGGCTCTGAGCTCGGCAGCGCTGTGGCATCGCTGAGTCAGCGGGCGCCGTGCCTGCGGGCACGACACCGGGCGCGGCGTGGCGACACGTCTTGGTAGGTCGTCGTGAGCTAGACAACAGGAGGCAGAGCGTTGGCAGAACTGGAGATTCGGCAGGTCGCGGGCGAGGCTATGGTCGCCGCGATGTACCCTCTGACCAACTACGCTTTCCGTGCTTCGCCACCGTTTCCGGACCGCGAGGAGTGGGGCGAGATGGTGCGGCACCGCGAGGGCGTGACGTGCTTCGCTGCGTTTGACGGCGACACGTCCGTGGCGTGTGCGGAGAGCACGGCGATGACGCAGAACGTCCGGGGTGCGCTGCTCAAGATGGGCGGGATCTGGGGCGTGGCGACGCACCCGGCGGCTCGCCGGCGCGGGATCTGCCGCGAGCTGCTGTCGCGTCTGCTGTCCGCCATGCATGAGGCCGGCGAAGCCGTCTCGGGACTCTACCCGTTCCGCGAGTCGTTCTACGAGCGGCTCGGGTATGTCACCTTCCCACAGTGGCGCGAGGCGACGTTCTCGCCGCTAGCGCTGGCGCCGCTGCTCAAGACGGACCTTGACGGCGAGGTTGAGTTGGCCCTGGTCGGTGACGGGCTCGACGCCTACTACGAGGTGACGACTGAGGCGCAGCGCGGCGCCCACGGGATGGCGCTCATCACGGCCCACGGCATGGTGCCTTCGTCCACCGACAAAGCCTGGATCGCCATCGCGCGTTCCCACGGCGTACCCGTCGGGATCCTCCTGTACACTCTCGCGGGTGAGCACGTGGCGGACTTCACGATGCGGGTCGCCAGGTTCGTGACGCTCTCCAGCCTCGGCAGATACCTCCTTTTGCAGTGGATCGCCCGCCACGTCGACCAGGCCTCGAGTGTTGAGGTGAAGCTCGGACCGCACGACCGCATCGAGACCTGGCTATCGGACCTCAAGCCACACGTGACGACCGAGCCGATCGCGCCGATGGGGCGCGTCGGGGATGTTGCCGGGCTGGGCGGCCTGCGCGTGGGAGAGGGGGGCTTGCGTGTGCGCGTTCGGGATCCGCAGTGCCCCTGGAATGAGGGCGCGTGGCGGTTGGAGGGGGCCGATGGGGCGCTGCAGGTGACTCGGCTTGCTGAGTCGGCAATCGTCGATGGCGAGCTGTCGATCCAGGCGCTGAGTGCCCTGGTCTACGGGACGCATGATCCCGGGGACTTCGCCTTCCGTGGATGGGCCATGCTGTCCGAAGCGTCGATCTCGATTCTGAGGAGGGTGTTCCCGCCAATGCTGCCGCATATGTACACACGGTTCTAGAGCGCCCTACGTTCGGATACCTAACGTGGGGCGAACCGTCGAATCTGATCGCGTGTTTGCCCTCTGCGCGGGCGGGCGCACAAGACAGTGCGCCCTACGTTCGGAAGTCGCCTGGTTACACGTCGCGGGCTTGCGCTGGGTAGGGCAGCCGTCAGGGGGTGAGGGTGAAGCCCTCTGGCACAACCTTGGCCCAGTGACTGCCCTCGGGGCCGAGGTACCAGACCTGGTCGTCGCGCGCGAGGAGGTACCAGGCGTTGTACTTGAAGCGGGTGGTGCGCTGCATGATCGTCGTGAAGGCTTGCTCGCCTTCGAGGGCCCACCCGAGTCCGTCGCGCACGCCGGACCGCTCCCGCCAAATGAGGCCGAATCCCCGTATGGGCTGCTGCAGGCCCTCAGGTGGCACAAGGGCGGGGTCCTCCGCCGGCTGGGATTCATCCCACTGATCCTGGAAGCGCTGCCAATGGGCGGGGACGCCCCCGATCTTGTAGACGACGTAGATGGCATCCTCGGCTCCGACCCAGATCATGGTCCCGCGCTCGAACTGCTGTTCGGCAGCGGCGCTGATCAGTGGCTCGGTGGGGCAGATGTCTTCTGGGG
>JAXGUU010000497.1:0-2744 GCA_040774145.1 Anaerolineae bacterium | reverse complement strand
GGGGGCTCGGTGAGCTGCCCGGAAGGTAGTTTGCCGTAGCGATCGCAGTTGACCTTCCGGGAAGCTAGGCGGGCGGTTGCCCTGTGGGGGTGCCGGCGTCTGAGGACCTGGCTGCGGTGGGTGGGGGCTCGGTGAGCTTCCCGGAAGGTAGTTTGCTAGCGATCGCAGTTGACCTTCCGGGAAGCTAAGTGGGCGGTTGCCCTGTGGGGGTGCAGGCGTCCGAGGGCCTAGCTGCGGTGGGTGGGGGCTCGGTGAGCTTCCCGGAAGGGGGGCTGATCAACGAGGGGGCGTGGTATGGCGTTGCAGCGGGGGATTCGAGAGGCCGTGCGCCGGCATCTGCCGGGTCGCCGGGTTGAGGGCGTGCGTGACCGGGGGGTGTGGGTGCGTCACCTGGTCGAGGTGACGCTGGACGGTGGTGAGGAGGTCCTCGTCAAGATCGCGGTGCCGCGTCCGGGCCGGCTGGAGGGGGGCGAGGCGATCGAGCGCGACGTCGCTGGGTTGCCGGCGCCCCAGGGCCTGACCGTGGTGCCGGCGGTGTTGGCGGTCGACAGCTCGTGCGAGGTGCTGCCCCAGCCCTATATCATCCAGGCGAAGGTCGGCGGGCGGCGCCTGCGCGACTGTCTGGCTGAGGCGCCCGGCGAAGGGCCGCGTCTCGGCGGAGACCCACGCGCTTGCAGTGCGGCTCTGGCGGGAGAACCTGGACTATCTGCGGGCGCACCAGCCGTCGCTGATCCACGCGAGCGCCTTCCCCTGGACGATCTACCCGGATCGGGCGGGTGGGGCGTGGCAGGTGACCAAGCTGACCTCGGTGGGGGATTTCCTCTGGTGGGACCCGGCGTTCGATGTCGCCGCGCTGCGCTATCCGCCCTATGGGGAGATGCAGACGGCGTGGTGGGAGGGGTTCGTGCGCGGGTATGGCGGGGAGCGCAAGCGCAAGCGGCTGCTGCTTTACGCGGTGATGCAGCGCTTGTGCGCGGCGATGGGCTGCTACATGCAGCCTGAGGCGCCGGGCAACGCGGCGTGGCGGGAGCGGGCGCTTGCGGAGGTGGGGCGATGCCGGAGGAGCTGCGCGCGCTGGGTTGAGCCGGGGGGCTGACGGCGTCGGTGCATCGGACGGGGGCATGCGTGCGTGGTGACAGCTGGGCGTTTCATGTTAGCATAGGTCGATATCTGTTGACACGGGGAGAGAGCGCATTTTGGGCGAGCGGGGGGATGGTGTGACAGGCACCGAATCCGTGATCGTTGAGCCGAAGGCGCCGCCGCGGCGGCTGGGGCTCAACGATCGGCATCATCGTTTTCGTCATCGTCGTGGCGGTGGTGGTGTTTTTGGAGCGGGAGCGCCTCAACGTGGCCTGGTTCAGGACGCTGGGCTATGCCGGCGTCTTCCTGATGGCGCTGATCGGCAGCTCGACGGTGCTGCTGCCCATCCCGCATCTGGCCTTCACCTTCACGATGGGCGCCGTGCTGAACCCGTGGCTGGTGGGCTTAGCGGCGGGTATCGGTGACGGGCTGGGGGAGATCACGGGCTATATGGCCGGGTATGCGGTGGAGGACGTCGTCGATGAGAGCAAGCTCTATATCAAGCTCAAGTCGTTCATGGAGCGTAACGGCGACCTGACGATCTTCGTGCTCTCGCTCTTCCCCGTGCCCTTCTTCGACCTGGCGGCGATGGCCGGCGGCATCGTCGGCTATCCGCTGTGGCGTTTCATGCTGGCGACCTGGGCCGGCAAGACGATCAAGGCCTGTGTGGCGGCCTGGGCGGGTTTCCAGGGTGTGGCCTGGGTGGCGGAGCTGTTGCGGGTGGAGTAGGCGCGTTCCGGCCCTTCGCAAGGGGCGGAGGGGGGCTAGGCTAGGTTGAAGGTGGCGACGAGGAAGGTGTGGTCGGAGGGGCGGTCGGCGCGGCGGGCCTCGACGTCGATCCAGGCGTCGGTCGAGGTCGCTGCCAGCGGTTCGGTCGTCCAGATGTGGTCGATGCGCCAGCCGACATTGCGCTCGATGGGGTTGCGGGCGCGGTAGTCGTAGTAGGTGTATTGGTTGGGCTCGTCGGGGTGGTGCTTGCGGAAGATGTCGACGAAGCCCCAGGCGCGCACGCGCTCCAGCGCCGCCTGGGCGTCGGGGTGGAAGTCGACGTGGTCGCGCAGGCCCACGGGATCGTAGATGTCGATGTCGGTGGGGGCGACGTTGAGGTCGCCAAGCCAGACGACGGGATCGGTCGGCGTGAAGTGCGCCTCGAGGTGCTCGCGGAAGCGGTCAAACCAGTCCAGTTTGTGCGCGAACTCGTCGTGGTCGGGGTCGCGTCCCTGGGGGACGTAGGCGTTGAGGATGTGCAGCCCGGCGATCTCGGTGTAGAGCAGGCGCGGGGCCTCGGAGCCATCCTCGAAGCCCGCCCGGACTGTGGTGGGCGCCTCGCGGCTGATGGTCGCCACGCCGGCGTGCGCCTTCTGTCCGGCAAAGGCGACGTGATAGCCTGCCGCCTCGATGGGGTCCTTGGGGAAGTCCTTGTCCTGGACCTTGGTCTCCTGCACGCAGAGCACGTCGATGGCCTCGCGGTCGATCCACGCCAGGATCTGGTCGAGCCGCACACGGATCGAATTGGCGTTAAAGGTCGCGATCTTGAACTGGGTCATGTGGATCCTCGTCCTTTCGTAAGGCAAGTAGCTCGCGCCGGAGACGGGGCGCCGCCCCGTCTCTACTGCGGAAGCAGGGCGTGGCGTCCGTCGCCCGGTGTGATCTGCGGCAGAGCG
>JAXGUU010000496.1:0-2752 GCA_040774145.1 Anaerolineae bacterium | reverse complement strand
GTTGGGGTGCAGATTGTGCTCGCTGGCGATCTCGTTGATCGTCTTGAGCCCCTTGGCCGCTTCCAGGGCCACTTTGAACTTGAACTGGTCGCTATGTTGGCGTCGTTTCCGAGTCATTCTGTGTCCTCCACGAGCTGCTGAATGATAGTCTAATCCACTTAAGCTCGTGGTCTAGTTTTTGGGGGTCATTATACAGATAAGGGGTGATGAAATGTGGTGAAAGCGGGCGACAGCGCTACAACTGAGGTCGAGACCACCGTCGATGGCGTCGAGGTGACGCCGGAGACGCCGGCGTGGTGGGAGAGGAGGGCCCTCACCATCGTGGAGGCCTGTTCTCTTAAGCGCGCCAGGTCTTCGAGCCGGCGCTGGAGGGCGCGCTCGCGCGGGTCGGTGTCGTCGAGCCGGAAGGTGTGCGCGTGCCTAGCCATTGAGGGTGCTCCTGCGCCCGGTGGCGCCATCGGAATCTTCCGGGTTGCCGGGGAGAGGGGGAAGCAACCCGGAAGAGAGGGATAGCTCGCCCACGCTCTTGCCCCCGCCCATCCCCCAAGTATACTGACACCAGATCGCTGCTAACGTGCCGGGCCGGGAGGCACAACGTTGACTCCTGGCTCCCCACGCCTATACTCACCCCCAAACGAAGAGGAGTGATGCCATGACAGAGCCCAAGCTTGCAGCGCAGTTGTACACGGTCCGTGACTTCACCAAGACGACCGATGACTTTCGCACCAGTATGGCGAAAATCGCCGATATCGGCTACACGGCGGTCCAGGTCTCGGGCATCGGCCCGATCCCGCACGAGGAGGTCAAGGCGATCACCGACGCCTTTGGACTGACGATCTGCATCACCCACGTCGGCTTCGACTATCTCCAGGATGACCTCGAGGCCGCCATTGCCCAGCATAAACTCTGGGACTGCCCCAACGTCGCCATCGGCAGCATGCCCGCCGGCTACCGCGAGCAGGGCGAGGCGGGCTTCAAGCAGTTTGCCCGGGACGCCACCGAGGTCGGGCGCCGGCTCGCCGAGGCCGGGCTCACCTTCAGCTACCACAATCACAGCTTCGAGTTCGTGCGCTTCGGCGAGCGGACCGGGCTGGACATCATCTACGAGGAGAGCGACCCCCGCTACCTGATGGCCGAGCTGGACACCTATTGGGTCCAACACGGCGGCGGCGACGTCATCGACTGGATCGACAAACTCGCCGGGCGCATGCCCGTCATCCACTTCAAGGATATGGTGATCCACGAGGGGCAGCAGATCATGGCCGAGATCGGTGAGGGCAACCTCAACTGGCGCGGCATTCTCGATGCCTGCGAGGACGCCGACATCGACTGGTATGCCATCGAGCAGGATGTCTGTCGCCGCGACCCCTTCGACAGCCTGCGGATCAGCTACGACAACCTCAAAGCGATGGGAGTCTCCTGATGCAGCTCATCCTAGGTCTCGTCGTCGTCATCGCCATCATCCTGCTGATCGGCTGGCTGCAGGACAACAAGGAGAAACGCCGCGTCACGAGCTTGCGTGAGGCCGCCGAACGCCTGGGCTTTGACTTCCGCAAGGACGAGGATGCCGGCGTGCTCAGGCAGACGATCCCCTTCCTCATCTTCTACCAGGGCGTCTCGAGCACCGCGCACAACGTGATGCTCTCCCCCCCCAACCCCGCAGACGACGAGGCACCTCGCGTCGCCGCCTTCGAGTACGCCTTCAACGTCCCCTACGGACGGTACACCCAGAGCTGGCGCCAGACCGTCATCCAGCTCCTCTCGCCGACCCTCTCCCTGCCTGACTTCTCTGTCATGCCCAACGTCGTCTTCGAGGCCTTGGCGACCAAGGCGCGCGACGAGAAGGTACGCGAACACGCCTTGAGCTCCCCCACCCTGAAGCTCGACAACGCCCCCATCCTCACCGAAGAGAGCCACATCCAGGCGCCGGATCGCGCAGCCGTGGAGCCCCTCTTCACCCACAGGCTCATCCGCTTCTTCGAGGACCATCCGGATCTCTGCGTGGAAGCGGGCGACAACACGCTCATCCTCTACCGATTTGACGAGCTCACCCCTGCGGACCAACTGTCCGCCTTTATCGATGAAGCCTACGAGCTCCACCGCATCCTCAAGGAGGGATCAGCATGACCGTCAACATCGGCGCCGTCAGCCTCGGATTCAGCGGCACCCCGCTGCCTCAGGTCTTCGAGCTGTTGGCAGATATGGGAGCTACCTGCGTTGAGATCAACGGGAACACCGAACGCCACCACGGCATCGCCCTCGATAGCACCACCATCCCGCAGGTCCGCCGCTGGGCCAAGGACGCGGGCCTCACGATCGGCAGCCTCAGCGGCTACTGCGACTTCGCGATGACCGACGACGCGGCGCTCGAGGTGGAGATCAACCGTCTGATGGAGACCTGCCGCGCCGCCTCGGAGATGCAGGTGCCCATCGTGCGCGCCTTTGCCGGCGACGTCAAGCCGGGCCTCACCTTCGACATGGTCCGTCGACCGATGATCGCCGCCTTCCGCAAGGCGAGCGCGCTCGCCGGGATCCTGGGCGTGACCCTGGGCATTGAGAATCACGGTCGGCTGGTCAACGATGGCCCGGCGCTCGCCGCGATGGTCGAGGAGGTCGGGGCCGACAATCTCGGCTTCACCCTCGATACCGGCAACTTCGCCTGGGCCGGTCACAATCCCGCCGAGGTGCGTGCCGATTTCGAGGCCGTGCTTCCCCGCGTGGTCAGCCTGCACATCAAGGACGGCGTGTGGGC
>JAXGUU010000495.1:0-2767 GCA_040774145.1 Anaerolineae bacterium | reverse complement strand
TTGAACACGGTGTTCATGCGACCAATGTCGCCCTTCAGGACGCTGACTTCGACCAGGAGGCTGAGCGCCAGGGCGGTCCCCACCCAGAACCAGAGAACACGACGCCGGACGGTCTCGCCCCTGACGACCAGAAGGGCCGTCGCCAGAGCCCCCAGCGGCACGATCAGCCAGGACAGGCTCACCCGGAAGTAGCCGGCGAGGAGAACGATGCCCGAGAGGAGCGCCAGCCCGATGGCCCAGAGACTGAGTCGATCCTCAGCCAGACGCGGATGCGTGGCCCAAGCGAGGCCGAGACTCAGCAGACCTCCGACCACAATCGGAAGGAGGAAATGGCCGTACATCCAGAGGTAGATCATCAACGGCGTACGGCTGCCCTGCCACAGCTCGAAGGCGGCATACGCCCCCTGATAGTTGGCCGTGAACGGGCGAAAGAGCAGTTCGGCGAGACCCAGAAGCAGGATGGGCACGAGCAGGGTTTCGATCCTGATCAGGTTGCGCAGGCCCGGCGATGCCCCCGCCTGCTCGTGGCTCGCCAGGCCGATCCACAAGCCCACGCCCATCAGAGCCAGATAGGTGGGATCATCCCAGGTGTTTGTGGCGCGCAGCGCGCCGGCAGCGAGCGCGCCAAGCATCAGGGAGGGCACAAACGCCCCCCTATCCCCACGCCGCCGCAGGAGGGGGCGCAGCGCCCATTGCAGCGCGACGGCAAGCGCAATCTGGGTTAGTGGAAGCGCCATCATATGCGCGTGGAGATCAGCGTAGAGGAAGGTGAACGCCGGGAACTCGTTGATCGGCCCGATCTCCCCAGGCAGGATGGGAATGATGCGCGTGGCGTCCCAATACCACGACTCCGGCCCATAGGGCTGCGGTACAGCCTCGACGATCACCCTCCACAGCCCAACCAAGAAGGATACGGCCTCCGGATAGCCGGGGATGAGACTCTCAAACTGCACGCCACCCACCCTGATAAAACCGTTGACCAGCAGGCGCAGATTCCCCAGGTTGCCCAGGATCAGGATCAGCAGCACTCCCCAGAGGCCGGCCCGCCGCGCCCTAGCCGCGTCGCCGCCGGCGAGGTTGGCCGCCAACGTGTAGGCCCCCACCCCCGTGAGGGCAAAGAGCGAGGCGACCGACAGGTTGTAGGCCACGCTCGGCACGATCCCCAAAGCTTCAGTGAGACTCCCCATCATCACGAAGCCGAAGTAGTAGTAGTTGAGGTTGCCTCCGGCAAACCAGGGATCGTAGGGCGGCATCCACGTGGAACGGATCACGGCATTGAAGTAGGCGAAATCCATGGGCTTCTCGCCGCCGCGGAAATTGTGCCAGAGGTCCGGGTTGAGCCAACGGATCCCGACAAGTGCAAGAAATAGTGCGACGAAGATCCCGTCCACGACCAGTATCTCGCGCCAGTTCTCGCGCAGCTCACGCAGCAGGATGTCGCGGCGGATATAGGCGACCAGAGAGGCCCCCAGGGTCAGAGCCACAAGCGTGATCCACAACGTCGTCCGCGTGTGAGGCAGGAGATGCAGGCTGGCCATAAGCCAGGCCACGTAAGACCACAGCAGCAGCCCGACCACGCGCGCAAGGCCATAGGCCCCGCATCGCATGTCGGGCAAGGCCAACTGCACAAGCGGAAAAGCCATCCACCCGAGCAGCGTCAGCAGTAGCGCCCACGCCACGATCGCAAGCCGCTCAGAGCGATTCTGCCATGCACGCCGATTGAAGAGCTGCGACCAGGTTCCGCCCTGTTCCTGTTCATAGCGCACCCGTGGTGATGCCAGCAGGGTGCCGGCATCGCGTCCGGCCCCTGCGGTAGCCTCGCGCGGCGTCATCCACTGAGCGTCGTCCGTGAGGGTGCGCGGGAGCAGAAGCTGGGTCCGCGTACGGCTGTAGGCCTCGGTCTTTCGGAAGATCAGGACCGTCGGATGGTCGTAGACGCTGAAGGCCTCCTCAGCAGGCGGATAGGGAACGCTGCATGCGCGCGCATGGGTGACACGCGGATCGATCAGATCGAAGGGATTCTCCTGATCGGGGAACCGGCAGCCGAGGAGTGTCGGGTAGCTGACGAACTCAGCCGCCAGCTCATACCCCAGGCTGCCGTCCATCAGCGCCTCATAGTAGGCGACCGTGAGCGGATAACGCTGCGGCAGCCGGGCGATCGACGCATACAGGCGGTTGCTGGAGAGCGCGATGACATCGGCCTCGTCCAGCCAATCGAGGAGCGCGAGGCGTTTCTCGGGCGTGTCGTTGTCGTAAAGGTTCATCTGCCCCGAGGGGCTGGAGCTCAAGCCTGCATACCAGTTCCAGAAGGGGTCCTTCCCGTCCATCCTCAGCGGCAACGGATCGTCCCAATGCTCATTGGCGATCACGGAGGTCTCCAGGGCAACCGGAGGGCCGTCAAGTAGCGACAGTCGGACCCGTGAGATCGTGTCAGGTCTGAGCACAACAGGGGCGTCGAACACGAGCTCGACCGACGTCGTACCCGAGGGATAGAGAAGCGCCTGCGCCTCAGCGCCATGCTCGTCGATCCAGGCCCGCAACACGCGCGTGCCGGCGATCCCCTCGCCACTCACCTTGGGCAACACCACCGCGGCAACGCTCAGGTCACCATCGACGACACCGTGGAGGTTCAGATCCAGCTCATCGCTACCCACCTGAAGCCACGCATCATCCGCGTGTACGGGCACGTTGACCAGCTCGCCTTCCGGCGTACGCAGAACGACCGCCGTAGGGACGTTCTCGAAGAGCCAGCGCGAGGCCTCGATGC
>JAXGUU010000494.1:0-2773 GCA_040774145.1 Anaerolineae bacterium | reverse complement strand
GTGACTTAAAGCGGGTGGTTGACGTTTGGACGGTTATGTACTAGGATGGTCGCGTGATGAAACAGACAGCGAGGCTGGGCAAACGGGGAACACCCTTGACGATGGATGATTGGCTGCGGGCGCAGGCGGTGGGGATCATCGAGCCGCTGGCAGGGGCATTGGCGCGGTTGAAGTTGCATCCCAACACGATCACGTTATTGGGCTTCGCCCTGAACGCGGTGGCGGGACTCGTGTTGAGCACGGGCAAGCTCGGTGTTGGGGCCCTGGTGATGTTGGGGGCCTCGGCGACGGATGCCTTGGACGGCGCGCTGGCGCGGGCGACGTCGCAGCAGAGCCGCTTCGGGGCCTTCCTCGATTCGACGCTGGATCGCCTCTCTGAGGGCGTGGTGCTGCTGGGCTTGCTGGCGTGGTGGCTGCGACAGGGCGAGGACCTGGGTGCCTTGATGGTGATGCTGGCGTTGCTGGGATCGGTGATGGTGAGCTACACCCGCGCGCGCGCCGAGGGCGTCGGTTACGACTGCAAGGTGGGGCTGTTGACCCGACCGATACGCGTGATCGTCCTAGGGATCGGTCTGCTATCGCCATGGCCACTGCCGGTCCTGATCGGACTGACGGTGCTGACCTGGTTCACGGTCGTGCAGCGGGTAGCGCACGTCTATCGCGAATCCCGACGCAACTCTTAGGTCGGCCCCCCTTGCGCCTCAACGAAGTCGCTCGACGTTACCTAGGCGCGGCGTCTAGGCTCCTCATCCTGGGCCTGTTCCTGCTCCCGGCGATGCTGCCGATGCTGCAGGGGGATGCCCTGCCCTGCACGCACGACAACATCTTCCACAGCTACCGGATCGTGGCGATGCGCGAGATGCTGGACCACGGTTGGGTCTTCTCACGCTGGGTGCCCAACCTGGCGCTCGGGTACGGTTATCCCTTCTTCAACTACCGCGAGCCGCTGCCCTATCTCGCGGGGACGCTGCTCTACGCGGCAGGCGTGTCGCTTCCGATGGTGCTCGGGTTGATCTATGCCGTCAGCATGGTCGGGGCAGCGTGGGGGGCGTGTGAGCTGGCGCGGGACCTCTTTGGCCCGCGGGCCGCGTGGATCGCGGGCCTGGCCTACGGATTGGGGCCCTACGTGCTGCTGGATCCCTTGCGCCGGGGGAACATGCCGGAATCGGTGGCGCTGGCGCTGATCCCTTGGCTCTTCCTGACGATGCGGCGTATCCTGGTCGGGCGGCGCGGGCGCCGACGGTGGGCGGCGCTCGCGGTGATGCTCTTGGTGGCGCTCTTCCTCAGCCACAATATCTCGTCGTTGCTGTTGGCGCCCTTCCTGGGGGTCTATGTGGTGGTGCTGGCGTGGTGCCACCGGGACCGCAAGGGGTGGCCGATTGCTTTCCTGGCGGTGGGGATCGCGGTGTTGCTGACGGCGTGGTTCTGGCTGCCGGCGCTGACCGAGCAGGACATGGTGCAGTTGCACCTCTCGCGAACGACGCGCAACAACGACTTCCGGTACAACTTCGCGACGTGGCGTGAGATCCTCTTCACGCTGCCGGTGCCGCACGACCCGGATTACCTCAACCCGCCGATGCGCATCGTGCTGGGGGTGGGGCAGTGGGTGCTGGGCGTTGTAGGGGCGGTGGTCGGGCTGCGCAAGTCCGCCGGGCGCGAGCGTCGGTGGCTGACAGTGCTCTTTGTGGTTGCGGCGCTCGGGTATCTCGCGATGGCGACGCCGATGGCGCTGGGGATCTGGGAGCGGGTCCCGCTGCTGGCCTTTGTGCAGTTCCCGTGGCGGCTGGTAGGACGGGCGCTGCTGCCGGTGAGCCTGCTCGCCGGACAGGCGGCTGCGCTGTGGTGGGATGGGATCGGACGTGATCCGGACTCGGACGTCCGGCGGCTGCCTGCCTGGGCCTCTATGGCGATCTCGGGCCTGGTCGTGCTGCTCCTCGTGGTGCCGGCGTGGCCCGACACCTATCCGCCGAAGGGGATGTGTGGGGCGGCTATGAGGCCGGGGATGGCGGAGCTGTACGCTCGGGAGGCCGAGGGGTGGATGGGGATGGATCCGGAGAGCAGCTACTTCCCGATCTGGGTGGAGGAGCATCCGACGGATCGACGCCTGGCGGAGGCCTTTATCGGCGGCGCGCTTCCCGAGCGGCTTGACGCCGGGTCGTTGCCCCCCGACGCCGTAGTGCTGCGGGCGGAGTACCGTCCGCTGTCGGCGGCGCTGGCGATCCGCTCGCCCTTCACGTTCCGGGCGCGCTGGTTGGGCCTCTACTTCCCCGGGTGGGAGGTCAGGATCGACGGCGCCCAGGTGGAGGTCACGCCTGAGGAGAAGACGGGGTTGATGACCTTTGTCGTCCCGTCGGGCGAGCACGTCGTCACGGTTCGGTTTGGGATGACGGCGATACGGCGCTGGGGCATGATCCTGTCCATCCTGGGCGGGGTATTGGTGATCGCGCTGAGTCTGCGCTGGCTGATCCGGGCCCTGGTGAACCGACACGAGGCGCGGGTGAGTGCGGCGCAGCCGCAACGCCGCGCGCCGGTTGGGCCGAGTGACGAACGGCACGGCGCGCACACGTTATTGATGTTCAGCCTGGCGATGGCGGCCCTCGTGGTGCGTCTGGGGGCGATGGACCGTGCCCCCAGCCCGATCCTGCGGTCACGGCTCCAGGGCAACGCCGTGCCCGATGTCGCGGAGCGGGTGAAGGTGGACTTCTCGGGCGGGTTGACGCTTGTCGGGACGACGTTCCCCGCGACGTCGGTGCCGGCAGATGAGGAGTTCGCC
>JAXGUU010000493.1:0-2785 GCA_040774145.1 Anaerolineae bacterium | reverse complement strand
GGATTGCGGCTCGACCTTCGTGAGGTGCCCGACCTGTCTCCCGATGTCAAAATCGCGTTGTATCGGATCGCTCAGGAGGCGTCGAACAATGTGGTCCAGCATGCCAACGCACACGAGCTGAGCGTCCGTCTTGACGCTGACGATGACTGTGTCAGACTGGAGATATGTGATGATGGCGTCGGCTTTGAGCCGTGCCGGGCCGCTACCGGCGGGCTGGGTACAACGACCATGCACGAGCGCGCTGCTGCCATAGGTGCCACGCTCACGATCGATAGTCGGCCAGGTGAAGGTACATGCGTGCGGGTTCTCTACAAGAGGTAGCTCGATGATAAGGCGGCGACGTGATCACAGGATTTCACCTCACAACGCGTCGTCGTGCAGCCGCCTTGATGCTGGGGCTGTTGTTGGTGCTCGTACCGGTCGGATGTACGTCGCGAGGCGAGCCTCCAGCGAGTCCTACTGAGGTTGTGAATCGGTTCTACCGTTGGCACGTGGGATATCCCGGCAACAGCTTGGCGGACGGCGCCTATCGCACGAATGCGGACCTGGCAGAGAGCTTCATTGCCGAGGTGGATGAGATCCTGTCGTTGTATACTTCGGCCTTGTAGGCTGTCCTTGAGCACCGCCGCGGCCTAACAACGACACGAGGAGACACAGAGATACGATGAAGATATTGGTGACCGGTGGGATTGGCAGCGTAGGGCGGGGCACGGTGGCGCGTTTGCTGCGACATGGCCATCAGGTAAGTGTGATCGATTGGTTGCCGGAGGCAGAGGTCGCCGCCGAGGTCAGGGAAGAGATCGACGGAGCAACCTATTGCCAGGTCGACATCACCGACTTCGCGAGTCTGGCTTCGCATTTCAGGGCGATGGACGCTGTCGTCCATCTGGCGGCGTTTCCGCATCCTGCCGGCGCAACCGAGGTCGAGATCTTCCGTGTCAACTGCACGGGCGCCTTCAATGTCTATCGCGCAGCGGCGGATGCCGGAATCGCTCGGGTGGTCAGCGCCAGCTCGATCAACGCACTCGGCTACAACTACGGGATCAAGCCTTTCCCGATCCGTTACTTCCCGATTGATGAGGAGCATCCGTCCTTCACGACGGACCCTTACTCCTTCTCGAAGCAGGTTCTGGAGGAGATCGCCGACTACTTCTGGCGGCGCGAGGGGATCTCGGGCGTCTGCCTGCGCTTCCCCGGTGTCATGCGGATGTCGTCGCCCTGGGCGGCTCGGATGGGCGAGTTCGCCAAACTACGGCAGCAGGCCTTCGAGACGTTGATGGCGCTGCCCGAGGGGGAGCGGCGCGCGCGCATCGATGAGCTGATCGCTGCGGCGGACGCCAGGCGCGCCGAGCGTCCCGCCGAGCGCCCCTGGACCGGGTCTCATCATCACCACCACGGGGAGCTGCCGCCACCGGAGCGGATGCTGATGTTCGGTCGCGATGACTTCTGGGCCATCATCCACGCTGAGGACGCGGCACAGGCGATTGAGAAGGGCATCCTGGCCAACTATGAGGGCAGTCATCCGCTCTTCGTCAACGCCGACGTGAACTCCGCCGGTGTCCCTACCCGTGCGCTGGTCGAGCTCTACTTCCCTGAGGTGACCACGTGGCGGCGTGAGATCAGCGGTCAGCAGTCCCTCGTCAGCATCGAGCGGGCGCGGGAGTTGATCGGCTTCGAACCCACGCCTTGGCCACCGGGTCCGGCAGCGGGGCCGTAAGGCCGTGCTTTGAGATCGTCGTGATGATCTAGGGTTCTGGGGTTGGCGTGATTCGCGAGAAGCCTCCGCGCGCTCGCCCGAGGGCATCCAAGGTCGTGCGCAACAGAGCCCGTGCATCGGTCGCCGTGCGGGCTCCCAATTCGCCGCCCTCCAACGCCTGGGTGAGGGAGGCCAGGTCCTGCACGGTGGCCAGGTCCTCTCTCAGCCAGACGCGCGGAAGATCGCTGTAGGCGTTCTCCAAGTCGTTGGCGTGGGCTGAGAGCCGATCGGTCGCCGTGGCTAGATCGTCCTGATCGAGGTCATCCACGGCGTAACGGGCCGTCTCGCTGGTCCAGGCCCCGAGGCCGTGCCGCACGACCAGGTCTGCCGGGAGTCTGACGGCAGAGTGACCGACAGCCAGGGCAATCTCGTGCCGGGCTTCGGCGGATCTCAGCATATCGACGTAGCTCACCGCAGCGGTGCCGATCGACGGTGGGCTCTCATCAGGCAGCGCGACCTCGAAGACCACCCAGTAGCTCTCGCCTGCTGCCAGATCGGGGACCGATATGCGCAGGCCTTCCTCCGCTGACTCCTGAGCCGTAGAGGGGGTGCCAATTTGCGCCTCTGCCGGCTGCAGCGCCGCCCGCGCGATCGGCTCCTCGACTTGATCGTGAGCATAGAGGTGGAGGATCGTGACAACCGGGTTGATCTGAATCTGGAGACGAACGTCCCTGGCCACCAGGTATTCGCGCCGCGCCAGCTCCTTGGTCAGGTTGTCCCCAAGCGCAGCGGGGTCCGTCACCTGCGTATAGGCGCCACCTGTCACGCCGGCAAGGGCATCCAGTTCTCGGTGGTTCGCATCATCGCCGAAGGCAAAGGTGGAGACGCGAATCGGCGTGCCCCCCACCGCCTCCACGATGTTAAGCCGAATCTGCATCCACGAGGTCTCGCCGTCGGTGGGGTTGCCGTCGGAGAAGAGGTAGACGTAGGTCAGGCTAGCCGGATCGGCGAGGGCTGCGGCTTCAGCGATGCCGGCCTCCAGTCCCAGGTTGATGTCGGTACCTCCTTGGGCGACCAGCCGGTTCAGCG
>JAXGUU010000492.1:0-2810 GCA_040774145.1 Anaerolineae bacterium | reverse complement strand
CGAGCGCCTCCGTGCACTCGATGTGCACGTCATCGCCTACGATCCCTACGTCAGCGCCGCCAATGCCGCGGCCCTGGGCGTTCGCCTCGTGCCGCTCGACACGGTCTTTAGCGAGGCCGACGTCGTATCGCTGCACACGCCCAACCTGCCCGAGACCCGGGGGATGATCACCGGTGCGCACCTCGCCTCTATGAAAGAGGGCGCCACCTTCATCAATACGGCGCGGGGCGCCGTCGTGCGTGAACAGGAGATGATCGAGGTACTCGGCGCGCGCCCCGACCTTTATGCGGTCCTGGATGTCACCGATCCCGAGCCTCCCGTAGAGGGCTCGCCCCTCTACACCTTCCCCAATGTCATCTTGACCCCGCACATTGCAGGCTCGATGGACGGAGAGTGTCGACGGATGGGCCAGTATATGGTCGATGAGTGCCGGCGCTATCTTGCCGGCGAGCCGCTCCGCTGGTCGATCGACCGCGAGCGAGCCAAGACGCTAGCCTGAAAGAGAGCAGGACCCATGGCTTACTACTCCGATCACCTGACAACCGAAGTTAGGCTCGAACGCATGCGTCCAGAGGCAATCGCTGCAGCCAAGGCGCAACAGCCCTCCATCTATGTGCCCTTTGGCTCGATCGAATGGCACGGCTACCATAACCCGGTGGGACTGGATGCCGTGAAGGCGCATGAGCAGTTGGTAGGACTGGCGTCCCACATCGGCGGCGTAGTCTATCCACCCGTCTACTTCGGCGCCGGTGGTGGCCACACCGACTGGCCGAGCTCCTATATGGTCTCGGCCGATCCGATGACACGGATCGTCACCGAGCTCCTTCATGGCTTCGAGCGTGACGGTTACCGCAAGGCAGTCCTCCTCTCGGGGCACTACCCCAATCGCACGGAGTATCTGGATGCGGCCCGCGGCGCCTACCTTGCCGCAGGGGGCACGATGGCCGTGCTGGTCCTCGTCGAGAATGAGGCGCCCGGCGCCAGCGGCGACCATGCGGCCAAAGCTGAGACGTCGTATATGCTGTACTTGCTGCCCGAGCTGGTCGATATGGACCGGCTAAGAGCGGGCCGGCAGGACGATCTCGGCGGGCCGGACGAGAGCGTCAACTGGATGGGGTCCGAGTACGCAGACCACCCCAACTATGGCCTCGTCGGCATCGACCCGCGCGCCTATGCATCGGAAGAGGTGGGCCGCATTTCCACAGAGGCGCTTCTCAGTTTCCTTGCAGCGTGGGTGAAGTCAGCAGAGTCATAAGGAGAGAATGATGTCACACCTCCCGATCACGCGGATGACGTTGTACAAACACGGCGTGGGTTTCTACGAGCGCCGGGCAACCCTGGCGACCGACAAGATCGAGCTCTCCTTCCGGGTGGAGGAGATGGACGATATCCTCAAGAGCCTCACCGCCATCGACTGGGACGGAGGACAAATACTGGGCATCGACTACGCCACGCCTCAGAGCCGTGACGAACGTCTCGAAGGCTGTTCGATCAGGCTGAGTGACTCGCGCAGTCTGCAGGACCTGCTCGTGAGCCTCCGCGGGCGCCGCGTCACCGTGCTTCTTGATCAGGCAGAAGCGGTCACCGGCACGCTCGTGGGGCTCGATGACGCCCCGACGCGCGAGCCGCTCGCCACGGCCCTGGTGTCCGTCCTGGGTGACGGGGCCGATCACGTTCGCGTCGTTCCACTCGCCCGCGTTCAAGGCGTGCAGATCCTCGACGAGCGCGGGGCCGGCGATCTCCGCTTCTTCCTGCAGACGTCCCTCAGCCAGGAGGCCTTCCGCAGCGTCACGATACGCCTCACGCCGGGTGAGCACGACCTATCGGTCAGCTACATCGCCCCGGCGCCTACCTGGCGCGTCAGTTACCGCCTCGTCGCGGAGCCTGCGGATCAGGACGCCCCAGGGCGTATCCTCGCCCCAGGCAGCGGCCGTGCCCTGATGCTGGCATGGGGCATCTTTGACAACCGTCTGGAAGAGGACCTCGACGGAATCCAGCTCTCACTCATCGCCGGAATGCCCATCTCCTTTGTCTACAACCTCTACACCCCCTTCACACCGGAGCGCCCCCGGATCGAGGAGGAAGCCCGCGTCGCCAAGGCGCCCGTAGCCTTCGGTGCCGCCCGCGATATGGCCGGCGCCGCAATGGGGGCTGCCGCTCCGATGGCTGCCCCAATGGCGGAGTCGCTTCGCGCCGCGGCGCCAGCAAGGATGGCGAAAGCGGCGCATCGCATCGACATCGACGCTATGGAGCAGGCCGTCACTGCGGAGTCGGCTGGCACAGCCCTGGGCGAGCTCTTCCAGTACACCATCGCCACGCCCGTCACCGTGAGTCGCGGCCAATCGGCGATGGTCCCCATTGCCCAGGCTACCCTGAGCTACCGCAAAGACCTGCTCTATAACGGGCGCAAGATGGCGACCCACCCCGTGGCCACACTGCGACTGCATAACGAGACCGGGCTCACCCTGGAGCGCGGCCCTGTCACCGTAATCGAGCGCGGCGAGTACGTGGGCGAAGCTCTGCTCCCCTTCACCGTCGTGGGAGACGAACTCGTTGTACCCTATGCCGTAGAACTCGGTGTTAAAGTGAGCGAAACGACCAACACCTCACGCGAAGTTCGCGGCTTGCAGATCAAGGGGGCCTTCCTGCAGTTCGAGGAATGGGAAATCCACGGACATGAGTACCAGCTCAGCAATCGCACGGGCGATCCCGTCACAGTTCTGGTCGAACATCCACGCAACGCACAATACGATCTCTTCGATACGCCCAACCCCAAAGAACGCTCGGACGACCACCTGCGCTTCGAGGTG
>JAXGUU010000491.1:0-2812 GCA_040774145.1 Anaerolineae bacterium | reverse complement strand
CGTTTTCCCGTCCCCGAGGGGCAGGGCACATCAGAGGACTATCTTCGTTACCTCTGTCATAAGGGGATGAAGTGGCGCTACGGCGACAGGCACGACAAACCTGACTATGTGGAGCGGCTCGAGTATGAGCTGGGTATCATCCACCAGATGGGCTTTGATGACTACTTCCTCATCGTCTGGGATCTCTGCGAAGCCGCGACGGAACGCGACATCTGGTGGAACGTGCGCGGGTCGGGCGCCGGCAGTGTGGTCGCCTACACGCTCGGGATCACCTCCGTCGATCCCTTCAAGAATCGCCTGCTCTTTGAGCGATTTCTCAATCCCAACCGCGTGACGATGCCCGATATCGATCTCGACTATCCTGACGATCGAAGGGCCGAACTGATTGCCTATACCAAGGAGCGTTACGGCGCCGATCACGTGTCCGCCATCATCACCTTTGGGACGCTGGGTGCGCGAGCTGCCATTCGCGATGTGGGGCGCGCGCTGGACATTCCCCTTAACGAGGTGGACAAGGTCGCGCGTATGGTGCCCAACGTGCCGGGAAAGCCGGTCTCCATCCGCGAGGCGCTGGACTCCGTGCCGGAGCTCAAGGCCGAGTACGATGGTGCTCCCTATATCAAGAAGCTGCTGAATACGGCAACCGAGTTGGAGGGCGTGACCCGTCACGCCAGCACCCATGCAGCGGGCGTGTTGATCTCGGACAAGCCTCTGGTCTCCTATCTGCCGCTGAACCGTCCCACCAAGGGGGAGGCCGACGAGAGCCCCGTCGACCGTGTCTCACAATGGCCGATGGAGATCGTCGACGCTATGGGGATGCTGAAGGTCGACTTCCTGGGCCTGCGCACGCTCACTCATATGCGCAAGGCATGCGAGCTCATCGAACAGGCCCACGGTCGCAAGTTCGACCTGGCGACGATCCCCTACGAGCGCGTCCCGGATGACCCGGAGAAGGATGCCGACGTCCGTGCGCTCTACGACCTGTTGGCGACGGGGGAAACGACCGGCATCTTCCAGGTAGAAGGTGCGGGGATGCGGCGCACGCTGCGTGACATGCGCCCTGAGCAGTTTCAGCATATCATCGCTGTCCTTGCCCTCTACCGACCCGGTCCGATGGAGAACATCCCCACCTACATCCGGCGGATGCATGGCGAGGAGCCGGTGACCTTCCACCATCCCATCCTCGCCGACATCCTGGGCGACACCTACGGTATTATCGTTTACCAGGAGCAGATCATGCAGATCGCCGTGGAGATGGCGGGGTACCAGCCCGGCGAGGCCGACGGCATTCGTAAGGCGGTCGCGAAGAAGAAGCAGGATCTGATGGAGAAGCATCAGCGGATGTTCCGCAAGGGTGCTGTCGCCAAGGGGATCGATGCCGAGATCGCCGATGATGTGTGGGCCGACATTGAGTTCTTTGCCCGCTATGGCTTCAACCGCGCACACGCGACGGACTACGCTGTCATCACGGCGCAAACGGCCTATTTGAAGGCGCACTATCCGCTGGAGTTTATGACGGCGTTGATGACGACGGAGCGTCACAATACCGAGAAACTCGGGTTTCTCATTGCCGATGCGCGCCGAACCGGTCTGGAGGTGGAGCGCCCGAGTCTGAACCATTCGGACGTCGAGTTCACGATCGAACAGCGCGATAGCGGCGAGCGTTTCATCCGCATCGGATTGGGCGCGATCAAGAACGTGGGTGATGATGCGATGCAGGTGGTGGTTGACGCTCGCAAAGCCCGTGGGCCCTTTACAACCTTGGATGACTTGGCCGACCGTGTGGACCTGCGCCGGCTCAATCGCAAGACCCTGGAGTGCCTCATTCAGGCCGGTGCGCTGGATGATTTCGGCGAGCGCGCAGCCCTGATGACGATTATCGATGCCCTCATAGGCATGAGTGCGCAGATTCACGGTGCGCGCGATGTCGGCCAGTTCACACTCTTTGACAATATGGCTGAGATGCGACAGACGATTCCTCTGCCCAGCTACGTGCCGCCGATCCCCGACCGCCAGCTGCTGGAATGGGAGCGCGAGCTTCTGGGTACCTACCTCTCCAAGCATCCACTGACCGATCAGGAGGCCGATCTGCTCGCCCGTGATGTCACCAATACCCTGATCGGGCAGCACGCTACTGAGACGCCGGGTCAGACCCTCAGAGCGGTAGGGATGGTACTGCGCGTGCGCCGCATCACGACGAAGAAGGGCGAAATGATGGCCTTCTTGACGCTAGAGGGCCCCGGCGGAGAGATGGAGGTCGTCGTCTTCCCCAGGGTCTATGAGGCTTACAAAGAGCTCCTCGTGCCGCAGCGCGTGGTGGTCGTCTGCGGCAAGCTGGATCAGCGCCCGGGACGCGAAGACCGCTCGCTGCTCGCGGATTGGCTCAAGGAGCCGCATGAGTTTGCCCTTCAAGCCGGCGCGACGCCTTCGCCGCCGACACGTGGGGGGCAGGTTGTCGCGGAGCCGCCGTCCCCCACCTACGACGAAACCCCCACGACGGCCGGGAACGGTCATAACGGATCTCGAGGCGGAAACCCTAGATCGGCCCCTTCCCCCCCACGCGCGGCTGCTGTTGCCAAGGACAACGGTGAAACGACTCGGGAGGCGAAGCCGGCTCCGCCCCCTGAACCCCCATCGCCGCCTGCAACCCTTTACATCACGTTGAAGCGCACCGGCGATAACTCTCAGGACTTTGAGAAGCTGACGCGGCTTCACCGCATCCTCAGGACCGAGCGCGGGTCGGATCAGTTTATCGTCGTCCTAGAAGGAGAAGAGAAGATCGAATTGGACTTCCCCAATGAGTACACGCACT
>JAXGUU010000490.1:0-2812 GCA_040774145.1 Anaerolineae bacterium | reverse complement strand
CGTCTACGCTCCCGATTACCCTTCGTATGCACCCCAAAACACCCGCCCGCGCCACGACTCGACCGTGACGCGCTTTCTCCCGCCCGACTTACTGCGCTGCTTTCCCTCCCCACCGTCGCTTTACTGCGCCCCACGCTCCCTCTCCCTCCCCCCGCAGCCTTCAGAAACTCGCTCAACCCAGCTCTATGTCCCGCTGTCGTTCGGTTCCCTCGGTCATCCTATCCCTTTTACTGCGGAATCTCCGGATGCCGGAGTGCTTGACATTTGCCTCTATAGCTTCTACAATAGCAAGTGAAGTTTAGATCATGTTGTGCTTATCTGCCGTCTACCACCCATCAAAGGAGAATGTGCTATGACCGTCGAGAACCCACAACCCCTCACTGAACTGACCGACGATGACAAGCTATGGGCATTGTTGTCTTGGATCTTCTCGCCCTTTGTTCCGGTGGTCGTGCTGTTACTTGAGGACAAGAAGCAGCGTGCGTTCATCAAGTACAATGCGATTCAGGCGCTTGCGCTGAGCATCGTGGGCTACGTGATCTCGGCGGTGCTGTCCGCCGTGGTGATCGGCTGCTTCACGGGTCTGGCGCTTCTCGTCTACATCATCTACCTGGCGATCCAGTCGTACCAGGGTAAGTGGGTCACCGTCCCGGTGGTCACGGACTTCTGCGTCAACCAGGGCTGGATCGAGCGCGCGCCCTAACCCACACGCGATCGACACGTCTGCTGGGGGGGCGTTGTCCTGCATCAACAGGCCTTTGACGTCTCTGCGATGCGCTTGGCGTTGACGGAGAGGTGCCCGCTGCCAGAAGGTGACAGGTCCAGGTAACTCCGGTCAAAACTGGATGAGAGCGGCTTCCTGTCATGGGAGCCGCTCTTTGACATGGTCCGGGCGCTGGTGCTTCGAGAGCTAGATGGGAGAAGGATGGATAGATCTGAGAGCAAACGGTGGCAGGTGGCGGTGCCGGCGCCCGACGACTTCGTGGGGGCCCTTCATCCCCTGCATCCCCTGGTCGCCCAGGTTGTCTACAATCGAGGGCTGAGCACTCCAGGCGCTGCGCAGCGATTCCTGGACGGCACGCGGCCTCTTAGTGATCCGCTTGCCCTGGCAGGTGTCGAGGAGGCCGTTGACCTGATCCGACGGGCGGTGCGGGACGATGTCCTGATCGTGATCTACGGCGACTATGACGTCGACGGCATTACAGCCTGCACGGTGCTGGTGCAGACGCTGCGTTCGCAGGGTGCGAGGGTCAAGCCCTATATCCCACGTCGTGAGGACGAGGGCTATGGCCTGAACCCTGATGCGATTCGCGCGTTGGCCCAGGAAGGGGCGGGCCTGTTGATCACGGTGGACTGCGGGATGCGGGCCGTCGACGACGTGCAGCTGGCTCGGGACCTTGGACTGACGACCATCGTGACCGATCATCATCAGGCCGAACCCGGCGCGCGCGACGGCGGCACGGTAGGTGTGGCCGATGTGGTGATCAACCCGAAGTGCTCTCTTGGCCATGGCGAGGTAGATGACGATGAACTGATCCACCTCGCCGGCGTGGGTGTGGCCTTCAAGCTGGCCCAGGCACTCCTCACGGCTAACCGACGCACGCCTCTCCCGACCACGGTGCGCGAGATGGAAGAGGAGGAGTTGCTCGATCTGGTCGCGTTGGGCACTGTCGCCGATATGGTGCATCTGGTGGGTGAGAATCACACGTTGGTCGCGCGAGGCCTGGCCCATCTCAACGCGGCACACCGTCCGGGGCTCCACGCGCTCATGGCCGAATCCGGCGTCGATCCTGGGAACGTCACCACCAAGACCATTGGCTTCGTGTTGGCACCGCGGATCAACGCTGCCGGACGTCTCGACGAGGCGATGACGGCCCTGGAGTTGCTGTTGGCGCCCGACATGGCGTCGGCCTGGCCCCTGGCGCAACGTCTCGAGGAGCTTAACCGCCGGCGTCGGGAGATTACGCTCGCCGTACGCGAGAGGGCGCGGGAGCTGCTGCGCTTTGAGGATGGCCTTCCGTCTCTGATCTTTGCCGCCTCGCCCGATTTCCCCCACGGCGTGGTGGGGCTGGCAGCCAGCCGGTTGCTCGATGACTACTATCGTCCGGCTGTGGTGGTCTCCGTTGAGGATGAGATCAGCAAAGGCTCGGCCCGCTCGATTCCCGAGTTCCATATCACCGAGGCGCTCGACGCGGTGAGCGATCTGCTCGAGCGACATGGAGGCCATGCGGCTGCGGCGGGCTTCACCGTGCAGACGTCACGGCTTGACGAGCTGGCTGCACGGCTTGGGGCGCTGGCCGATGTGCAGCTCGGCGATCGCCTCCTGTTGCCCACGCTGGAGGTGGACGCTGAGACGTCCTTGAGCGACCTCTCGTGGGATCTCTATCGAGAGCTGGAGCAGTTACAACCCTTCGGCCTGGGCAACCCGGTGCCGGTTTTCGTCAGCCGTGGGGTGCCCGTCGAGCAGGGCCGCGCGGTGGGCAGTGACCGACGGCATCTCAAGTTGACGGTGGCCGACGAGAGGAGGCAGCTGTGGGACGCGATTGCCTTCGGACAGGGCCACTGGGCGGACCACCTGCCGGCTCGGGTGGATCTGGCGTATCGGCTTGAGCGCAACGAGTGGAACGGCAGGGTGACCCTGCAGCTCAACGTTGAGGATCTGAGGCCCTACCAAGGTGGGCGTGGGTGGGACCGCGACCCACCAGAAGGGGGGAGGTAGCGCATGCGAGTCTTGGTCACCGGCGCCGCCGGTTTCATCGGGAGCAATCTCGCCGAGGCATTGTTGCGGCGCGGGGACGAGGTCGTGGGGCTG
>JAXGUU010000489.1:0-2822 GCA_040774145.1 Anaerolineae bacterium | reverse complement strand
CGGTCCTACGCCATTTCGCGCTCAACCTGCTGCGCAAAGAGACCTCCTCTCGCACGAGCATCCGAGCCAAGCGCCTCCGAGCCGGCTGGGACGAACGCTACCTTCTCAAACTACTCGCTGTCTGAGATGCGTACGCCCTGGAGGCAGGTCAGGGTGCCACCTCTTGGACCACCAGCGGCTGCAACGCCTTGACGTCTGCGAGCCGCAGGCCTCGCCGCTAGACCAGCCCGCAAATTGACAGGCCTGGTGGCTCTGAGATGTGCAGGGCCCGCCGGCAGACCAGCCCGCCCCGAGACGGGGCGGGAAGCCTTCATATGGCCGGCAGCCCCTCGTCTGCGAGGGCCCCGTCCCGGGGCGTCGCACGCGCCAGCAAGCCCTCGCATACACGCTGGCAGCCCCGTCCCGGGGCGTCGGACGCGGCGAGGACCTGGTGGCTCTGCGATGTGCAGGGCCCGCCGGCAGACCAGCCCGCCCCGAGACGGGGCGGGAAGCCTTCATATGGCCGGCAGCTCCCTCGTCTGCGAGGGCCTCGTCCCGGGGCGTCGCACGCGCCAGCGAGCCCTCGCATGCACGCTGGCAGCCCCGTCCCGGGGCGTCGGACGCGACGGGGACCTCTACACAAGCCCACACTCTGCCCCAAGCGGCACATCAGGCGAGGCCTAGTCCCAGATCGACTCGAGTTCGAACACGTCAAGCGCCCGGATCAGTGCGCCCTCGCCCTCCGCATAGACCTTCACGGGTTCATCGTCGCCCTCCAAGATCACACCCAGGGGCAGCGCTCCAAGCCCGTCGTTGCCGAAGATCTCGATGGAGGTGCGATCCACCAGGATCTGCAAGCGTAGCACATCATCCACCAGCGGGAGAGGCATCCTGCGCTCGGCACAGCTCAGGACGCCCTCCGCCACAGCGTAGCTGACCCTGACGCCGCGGATCACCAACCCTACCTCGACCGCGTCGCCGGGCGCGATCTCGGCGCGGATGTCAAAGAGCTCACCGGCGACCTCGTCCAGCGCGTGTTCACCCGCCGGCAGCGGCGCCCGCTCCCAATGGTGTTCGCGCCGCTGCAGGGTCGCGATCTCACGCACCGGTTCGCTGAAGAGCCGCACGCCTTCCGGCGTCGTGCGCAGCGTGAGCTCACAGGGGAAGGTCATACACTGGTTGAACGGCATGCCCGGCAACGACACCCGCAACCACGCAATCTGGATGCGCCGACCGTCCTCGCCCGGCACGTCGCTCCAGGTCTGAGCTGCGTAGCTATCACCGCCCCAGTCGTAGCGCAGTACCTCGCCCTCTGGCGTGAAGCGCTCACCATCGAACTCCCCCAGCAGATACGTGCCATCCGCGCCCCAAAAGATCCGGCGCGTCTGCGCCGGATCACCATCCACAGGCAGCTCGAAGAAGTCAGGGCACTCCGTCGCCGTCCCCACGGTGAGTCGCTGAAGCATACGCCAGTCCTTGAGATCGGGCGATCCGAGGATGGCATATTCGTGACCGTCGAGGTAGAGCACCATCACCCACTGCGCGCTCGGCGCGTGCCGGATCACCTTCGGATCCCGATTCTCACCAGCGATGTGATCGACCACGGGGTTGCCGGCATAGGGTAGCAGCGTGCGACCGCGATCGTTACTGAAGGCTAAGCTCTGTACGAACGGCGCCCCTGCCGAGGTGTAGATGCAGACGATGGATGGGGCTTCGCCCACCTGAAAGCCGGCTGTGTTCTCCCGGTCCACCACCGCCGAGCCCGAAAAGGCCGTCCCCAGATGATCAGGGTAGATTGCGTCACCCAACTCCTCCCAATGGACCAGGTCACGGCTCACCGCGTGTCCCCAGTGCATGTTGCCCCACGCCCAGCCGTAGGGGTTGTGCTGGTAGAAGAGATGGTACTCGCCCTCGTGGTAGACAAGGCCGTTAGGGTCGTTGTTCCAGCCCCGCTGCGAGGAGAAGTGGATCTGCGGGCGCAGGACCTCGTGATAGAGCCCCTGGGGATCCACCGGCACGTCGTGCTGCGTGAGCCGCTCCAGCCACGGTCGCGCATCCTCGACGCCGTCCACGGTCAGAGCTATCTCGCGACCTGTCCAGGGCCCGAGGTCGCAAGGCACCCAGAAATCGACGACATCCTCAGCCAACTCAATGTCGAACGCACGCACCTCCTCACCACCGACGGACACGTGCACTCGCCGCTGTGGGGCTCCGGTCCGCACGGGCAGTCGCAGATAGCGCCGCGCCATCCGGATGACGAAGGGGTCTGACATACACTACCTCCTTGCTCGAAAGGGTTGCTCCTCATCCGGTTCTGTCTGCCACGGAAGGCGCATCAGGTCGGCGTTACCACCGGAGAGGATGATGCCGACCCGCCGCCCCCGAAAGAGATCGCGATGCTCGAGAAGCGCCGCCACGGGTACCGCCGCTGAGGGCTCGATGATCAGCTTCATGCGCTCCCAGACCAGCCGCATCGCGTCGACGATGCCCGCTTCCGTCACCGTGACGATCTCGCTCACGTGCTTACGAATGATGGGAAACGTCACGTCCCCGAGGAACGTGCGTAGGCCATCCGCGATCGTCTCAGCGTTGGTGGGCGGGTAGATCACACCGTCGCGCAGCGAGCGGTAGGCATCGTCCACCATCTTGGGCTCCGCACCCACCGTACGCGCGCCACCGTGCCCGGCGACCGCCAATGCCGTTCCCGACAGCAGCCCCCCACCCCCGACCGGTGCCATCACGATCTCCAGATCCGACACCTCCTGCAGCAGCTCAAGCGCCGCGGTTCCCTGCCCGGCGATCACGCGCGGATCGTTGCTCGGGTGAACGAAGACCGCACAGGT
>JAXGUU010000488.1:0-2825 GCA_040774145.1 Anaerolineae bacterium | reverse complement strand
CGACGATCAGGCCGGCGGCGACGCGCTCGCGCTCGGTCCCCGGTTCGCCCTTGTAGTAGTAGGCCAGCCCATCGAGATCGTAGGCGTCCACGAAGGCATCCAGCGCCACCGCCATCTGCGCCGCGGTATGGAGATCCTCGTCGGTGAGCTTGCGCGTCAGGGGGTCTGACTGCGGATCCGGGGTGGCGAACATGGAGAGAATCTCAGCGGACTTCGCCGTGATTTGCTCCTCAGTGACCTCGCGGGCGAGCCGTACCAGATCGTCGATCTCGGTCTGGACAATGTGCAGTCCGAAGGCTGCCGTCAGGGCGGTCTGGTCGGTGTGCATGTCGAGCATCGCCTCGATGGGATGCCCGAAGTGCCCGATGCGTGCCCACTTGAGGTCGTGGAGCACGCGTGCGATGCGGCACCACTGCGCGATCTCGGCTTGAGCCCGGACGCCGGCAGCCGTGCCGGGATCACCCTCCAGCGTCCCGATGATCATCGGCGGCACGCGTTTGCCCATGCGCACCGCCACGCCGGCGAACTCGGGCAGCGAGCAGATGTTGTCGTTCTTGAGCTGCATCTCGATGGTCGCGTGGGCGTAGTCGAGCCGTGACCGGGGTTGCAGCGCTACCAGCACAAGCGGGATGTCCAGCTCGCGGATGAGGATGCCGAAGGTGGAGGAGGTGGCGTAGGTCAGCATGTCGACGAAAAGCAGGTCGAGCTCTGCAGCCTTGAGCTTGGTCAGCACGGCATAGGCTGCCTGGGCGTTGTCGATCATCCCGAAGTTGCTCGTCTTCACCCCGTGGGCCTGCACCTGATCCTCGAAGATCTGTAGGTAGCCCAGCAGGGTGGCCTCCAGGCCCGGGAACTGGCGCCAGTAGATGTCCAGACCCACGCCGAGGATGCCGATGTGAGCCGTCAGGGGTCTGCGTCGTGCTATGGGTGCGTTCATCGAAGCCTCTCAGTCCGGGTGGTGTGTAGGACCCAATCTACACGGAAAGCCGCGCTCCGCAAGGCCGGTCAACATTTCGCTGTCCCAGCAGAGTCGAGAGCCGGCGGCGGAAGACACGACGCAGCTTTGACCTGCCCGGTCACCCGACCTATACTGAGTCCGCGTCTGATTGACGCCTGATGCCTTGGTCCTCACCTTGCCTTAAGGAGGTTACCCGATGACGACGCAGGACTTCCCGATGACGCTTGAGCCCTCCTCCCGCCTTGGCGACCTCGCTGAGAGTGCCGGCGATGCCGTGATGGTGGGCGCGACCTGGTATGAGGCCGAGGTCCCCGGTGCGGGGCTGGCCTTCCGCTTCCCGCCGGGCGTGCTGGACGAAGCGGCTTACCTGACCGCCGACTGGTTCCTGGATGGGACGCAGCTGGCGGTGCTGGCGGTGGAGCTGCAGGAGGGCGAGGACGGACCGCTCTTTCGTATGAGCTTCGGGTTGCTTAATCAGTGCGCCGCGCGGATGCGCGTGCCGCTTGAGGCGGTCGACCAGAACCGCTGGCGCTACCCACGGGAGGGCGCGTGGCTCAAGCCGCTCTGTTCGGGCGATCGCGTTGACCTGGCGAAGGTTGATCGCATGCGCATCGTCATCGTGCGCAAGGGGCCCGACCCGGTACGCTTCTGTGTCACGCCTGTGGTGGCGACTACGGAACCGCCGCCCCTGCTCGAGCAACCTGCGCTGCCGCACGGACCGCTGTTGGATGAGCTCGGGCAGAGCACGCTCCACGATTGGCCCCAGAAGACGCGTTCGGTCGATGAGCTGCGTCTACGTCTCAGGGAGCAGTGGATGAGAGCCCAGCAGCCCGGGTCCCATTCCGGATTTTCCCGCTGGGGCGGCTGGATCGAACGACGCGTGGAGGCGACGGGTTATTTTCGCACGCACCACGACGGCGAGCGGTGGTGGCTGGTCGATCCCGACGGCTACCTCTTCTGGTCATCAGGACTGGACTGCGTGCAGTTCGGCATCGACACCGCCTATGGTGGACTGGAGGCGGCGCTCGCGTGGCTGCCCGACCGCGAAGGCGAGTTTGCCGCGGCCCATGAGGAGGGCGAGGTGCCCGCCTTCGACTACCTGCGCGCCAACTTCATCCGCGCGTTCGGCTCTGAGGAGGCCGAGGCTGCCTGGGCGGAGGTTGCCCTCGCCCAGCTTCAAGAGGCGGGCTTCAACACGGTCGCCAACTGGTCCGACTGGCGGATCGCCGTGGGCCGTGTGCCCTACGTGCGTCCGATGGACGGCAGAATGCTGAGCGGTCTGCCCAGCGTCTACCGTGACTTCCCCGACGTCTATCACCCCGACTTCGAGGGGGCGGCGGATGCCTTCGCCGCACCGCTGACCGAGACGGCGGACGATCCGGCCTTCATCGGCTACTTCCTGATGAACGAGCCCAATTGGGGCTTTGCCGCCGAGACGCCGGCAGCAGGGATGCTCTACACCACGGAGAGCTGCTATGCGCGGCAGGCATTGGCCGAGACGCTCCGCGAACGCTATGGCTCCGATGCCCGGCTCGCAGCGGCCTGGGAGATGGATGTCACGCTAGGGCAGGTCGCCACGGGCAGGTGGCGGGCGCCGCTGACGGACGCCGCACGGGCCGATCTGGCGGCGTTCAGCGAGGAGATGGTGACGCGCTACTTTGGAACGCTGAGTGCGGCGTGCCGCCGTGTCGATCCCAACCATCTCAACCTGGGCATCCGCTACTACACGATTCCCCCCGCGTGGGCTGTGAAAGGGATGCGCGGATTCGACGTCTTCTCGATGAACTGCTACAAGACGCGCGTGCTTGCCGAGGAGATGGCTCAGGTGAACGCGCTGCTCGACCTGCCGATCATGGTCGGGGAGTGG
>JAXGUU010000487.1:0-2827 GCA_040774145.1 Anaerolineae bacterium | reverse complement strand
GGTGAAGAAGGCGCCTCTTACTCCTCTCCGACCTCCCGGATGATCATCACATCCACGCCGCCGTCATCGCCTGACGTGATCGTCAGCGTGAGCTCCTCACCACCTAGCCGCCAAGTGCTCATCATCACGCCCTCAAAGGCCATCGGCTCGTCGATGGGCTCCCAGCCTGCAGCCACCAGGGCGTCCTCGTAGAAGCTGTGCACATCCTCAACCGTGACCTCACCCGCGACGCTGTAGATCGTCATCCCACCAAAACTCGTCACGTCGGCAGCACCCGGATAGAGCGAGAGATCGTCAGGCAATCCACCCCCGAGCCCTCCCTCCGGCGCCGCGATCACGATGGGCTGGTTAACATCCATGACATCCTGGTGCATTGTGATCGTTCCCGGCACGCCATCGAAGGTGCCGGTCATCTCCATCACAAATCGCACCATAAACTCCGGGAGGCCGGCCTCATCTGCGATCCAGATCTCGGCCACAGCGCTCTCAACGTCATCATCGGTGTCGACGTCATCGCCGAAGAGCACGGCGAAGTCGCCCACACGCTCCGTTCGATAGTGGCGTGCCCGGTGACCGTTGACCGTCTCCTGGCCCAGATACTCATAGTCCCCTTCCTCCAAATCGGAGACCCAATCGTCGCTTGTGGTCAGGAAGGAGCCGAACTCGTCCATCTCATCGCCGGCACCGGACTGAATCCACTCGTCTCCGAACCCCATCCACATCTGATCCTCGATCTGAATCATCTCGAAGGACTCGCCGTCGGAGACGACCACGAATCGTCCGGCACGGGGATCGCGCGTCGCCTCCTGCTCCATCGAGAATGACTCGACCGTAACGTCATCACCCTCCATACGCCAGGAGAGGACGGCACGGTAGCTATCCAAACGTGCCAAGCCGTCAGGGTCGATGCGCAGCTTGGCATCGCCCGAGGTCGGCGGCGGATCGTCGTCCTCGACCTCGACGTCATCCTCAACGTCCCCCACCGGCGCAGCTTCATCCGCCGCCGGCGTGGGTTCGTCGGTCGGTGTTCGCGCCCCGGACACCAGCGAGCAGGAGAGCGAGACCGCCAACGCTGCAACCACCCATAGCCATAACCACCGCTTCATCTTCATCCTCCTTTTCCGGTGGCCTCCGGGCCACCCACGCTACGTAGTCTACCACGATTGATGATTCGCTGCGAAGCCGCGCACCAGGGCTATCGCGCAGGATCTTCCGGGAAGCTAGCAGGCCCGCTGCCTCGTGCGGGCTCAGGCGTCCGATGCCCTCGATGCGTCGCGCGGGGCTCCTTCAGCTTCCCGGAAGGTCGTCCCCACGCCGACGCGCGATAGCCCGAACCGCGCGCTGGTCTGAGGTGGGCACTGTGTTAGAATGCACATCCCGGCAGGGTTCAAGTGTAGGGAATAGACATAACAGACGACCGGAGCCCGCTACCACCATGCAACGCCTGCGCAGCCTGATGAAAAACCCCCTCGTGTGGGTCGTCGTGCTGACCCTTGCTTACGCCGCTATCGTGGCGATCCGCCCTTCAGAGGCATGGTTCGGTGTGCCGGGGGAATGGACCTGGTCGGGGCGACCACCGGCGGCGTCGACGGTACCCCGCTGGCCACCTGCCATCGCAGCCCTTACGGCGACGGCGGTGTTCGTGGTGCTGATGGACAGGCACTGGAGCCGGGCAACACGCACCACGCAACGACTCGCGCTGGCAACCCTGATCGTCATCATCCCTATCCTGCAGCTGCTGCTCAAGACCATCCACTACGCACACCCGCTCGAGTTCTACCTCTACCGAACCATCGGACCGCACAACGGCTTCTGGCAGGCTGCCATCGGGATAGAGTCGCTCATCAGCTACCTGCGGACGTATCCGGACGCCATGCTCGCCGCGATGGACACATACGTCCACCTGACCACGGCGCCGCCGGGCGGCGTGATCTATCTCTGGGTCTGGCGCCAGGCCTTCTCGGCTATGCCACAGGTCGCCCAGGCTGTGGCGCGGCTCTTCCGCAGCTATGCTTGTACGGATCTCGCCTTCGTGAGGCTCGACAACGCACAGATCGCCGCGGCTCTGGGACAGATGGTCATCCCACTGTGGAGCGGGCTGACCGTCCTGCCCCTGTACGCCTGGGCCAGCCAGCTCGGCGGGAGGCGCGACGGCTGGCGTGCTGCCGCCTTCTTTACGCTGCTACCTACGCTGTCGCTGTTCACGATGCGTTGGGACACGCTCTATCCCCTCTTCACCGCCGCTGCCTTTGCGGCGCTTCACAGGGGCATCATCACGAAGGACGCTCGCTGGTGGGGCCTGAGCGGTGTCGTTGTGTCGATCGCGACCTTCTTCTCCTTCGGCAACGCTCTCCTGGCCCCCACCGCGGCGCTCTATGCCGCCCTGGCGCTATGGAGCCGCGAACGGAGTTGGCGGGCCTTGGCCGGCGCCTGGCGCGGTTGGATCGCTCTGTTGATCGGCGGCTACAGCGTCTGGGGCATCTTCCAGGTGATCACGGGGGTCTCGGTGTGGCGGATCCTCGCCATAACAAGCCAGATCCAAGTCGGACTACGCGAAGCATACGACTACGGGAAGTGGATCTACTACAATCTATGGGACATCTTAGCTATGTCGGGATTCCCGATCACGCTGCCCTTCATACTCGAGGCCGTCGGTCGGCTCAGGCGCGGAGCACACAGCAGCGATCCCGCGGAGGCCGGCGTCTCCGGCGTGCCCGCCGTCACCTTTGCGGTAACCCTTCTAGCCATCACACTGTCGGGCCTGTCACCCGGCGAGGTGGCCCGCCTCTGGTTGCATCTGATGACGGGGATCATCATCGCCGCCGTC
>JAXGUU010000486.1:0-2844 GCA_040774145.1 Anaerolineae bacterium | reverse complement strand
CCCACGGTGACCTCTCAGCCACAACGGTTTTCAAGACCGTCGCCTTCGTCCGCTCGGCCATCCCTCCCGGGTCACCAAGTGAGAAGAGTATACCACGCGGCGGCGGTTTGTCAACGCAGCTGGGCGAACGCGTTGGCGCGCGGGGCCATCTTCCGGGAAGCTCGATGCGGCTCACGCAACGGGTGGGGACGTCGGACGCCGGGATCTACACGGTGTGGCGGTTCTGCGAGCTTCCCGGAAGGTCGCAGGCGAACGGAGTTGCCACGGGAGCGTGATCTGAGTACAATGGGGGGTACCCGGTGCGGCGGGGTCAGGATGAGGGTAGGGGGGCTTGGCATCGCCGATCACGCTAAAGGAGTCACCTATGACGACGGATCAACTTGAGCTGGTGACGGAGGAGTTGCCGGCGGAGGAGCTTGCCCCCGAGCCCGAGATCGCGCCGCAGCGGATCGCGTTGGATGAGCCCTCGCTCTACTTCAACCGCGAGCTGAGCCTGCTGAAGTTCAACTACCGCGTGCTGGTCGAGGCTTTGGACGAGGGCCGCCATCCCCTGTTGGAGCGCGTCAAGTTCCTCTCGATCTTCTTCAACAACACCGACGAGTTCTTCATGGTGCGCGTCTCGGGCCTGCGGCGGCAGTTAGCCGCCGGCGTGGTCGAGGCGCCGCCCGATGGGATGACGCCCGCCGAGCAGTTGGCAGCGATCCGGCGGGACATGCTGCCCATCTTTGAGGAGGCGACGGCCTGCTGGCGCGATGACCTGAAGCCCAAGCTCAGCGCTGCCGGGATCAACATCATGCGCTACCGCGATCTGAAGGGGAAGCAGCGGCGGCTGATGCGCCGCCACTTTGAGCGCGAGATCTTCCCGGTGCTGACGCCCCTCGCCTTCGATCCGGGCCATCCCGTCCCGCACATCTCGAACCTCAGCCTCAACCTCGCCGTCGTCATCGAGGGGCCGCTCAAGCGGCGCCGCTTTGCGCGTCTGAAGATCCCCGGCGCCTTCCCACGCCTCCTGCGCATCCCCGAGGAGGATCGTGCCGAGAGCTATGAGACGCTGGGGCTCGACTCGGTCGCCGACACCAACTTCGTGTGGCTCGAGGACGTGATCATCGAGAACCTCGATCTGCTCTTCCCGGGCATGGAGGTGATCGCGGCGTATCCCTTCCGGGTGACGCGCGATGCAGACCTCGAGATCGAGGAGGACGAGGCCTCCGATCTCCTGGCCTCGATTGAGGAGAGCGTCGGCTTGCGCCAGTTCGGCTCGGCGGTGCGTCTGGAGGTCGATCGGGCGATGCCGCGGGATATCCGGGATATCCTGCTGGACAATCTCGGGATCGCACCTTACCTGCTCTACACGGTGGAGGGCCCCATCGGTCTCTCGCAGATCATGCAGTTGGTTGACCTCAACTTGCCCGAGCTCAAGGACCCGACCTTCATCCCCTATACGCCACGCTCGCTATCCAGCGGCAAGAGCGTCTTCGCCGCCATCCGCCGCCGGCATAACATCCTGCTCTACCATCCCTACGACAGCTTCGCACCGGTGGTCGACTTCCTGCTCGAGGCGGCGCGCGACCCGCAGGTGCTGGCGATCAAGCAGACGCTCTACCGCGTCGGTCCCAACGCGCCGGTCGTCTCGGCCCTGTTGGAGGCGCGTGAGAACGGCAAGCAGGTCGCGGTGCTCGTGGAGTTGAAGGCGCGCTTCGACGAGGAGAACAACATCGTCTGGGCCAAGGCGCTGGAGCGGGCGGGCGTGCACGTGATCTACGGATTGGTCGGGCTGAAGACGCACGCGAAGCTCTGCATGGTGGTGCGACGCGAGCACGATGGGATGGTGCGCTATGTGCACCTGGGTACGGGCAACTACAACGCGATGACCGCGCGGGTCTACACCGATCTGGGCTATTTCACCGCCGACCCGCAGATCGGCGCCGATGTGGCGGACCTCTTCAACGCCCGGACCGGTTACTCCCGCAAGCAGGAGTATCGCAAGCTGATCGTCGCCCCGGGCAATATGCGTGAGCGCATCATGCAGCTGATCGATCGGGAGATCGAGCAGCACCGGACCTACGGCAACGGTTATCTGGCCTTCAAGATGAACCAACTGGTCGACGAGGAGTCGATTCAGGCGCTCTACCGCGCCTCGCAGGCCGGTGTGAAGATCGACCTGCAGGTGCGCGGCACCTGCTGCATCCGCCCCGGGCTGCCCGGCATCAGCGAGACGATCACGGTCAGCTCCATCGTCGGGCGTTTCCTGGAGCACCCGCGCATCTATTACTTCCACAACAATGGGCAGGAGGAGATGCTGATCGGGAGCGCCGACCTGATGCCGCGAAACCTGGACCGGCGTGTGGAGACGCTTTTCCCGATCGAGGACGTGGCGCTGCTCCAGACCATCCGCGATCACATCCTGCAGGTCCACCTGCGGGACAATGTGCAGGCATGGCAGTTGAAGTCCGACGGCAGCTACGTGCGGCGCCGCCCCGGGACAGGCGAGGCGGCGCTCAACTCACAGATGTGGATGGTGGAGCATCGCGGTATCTGGGATCAAGAGGACCTTCGCCTCCACATTGAGCACGCGCCGGACTGAGGTGTCCGGCGCGTGACAGCGAGCGGCGTGATCGTGGGCTACAGGTTGCGCTCGATCGCATCCTTGAGCGCGGCGGTGACGGCGTCGATCGACTGATCTCCGTCGATGCCGACCAACACGCCCGTCTGCTCGTAGTAGGCCACCAAGGGCTTGGTCTGGGCCTCGTAGACCTCGAGGCGCGTCCCTGCCGTCTCCTCGGTGTCGTCATCGCGCTGATAGAGCTCGCCCCCGCACTTGTCGCAGACCCCGTCCACCTTGGG
>JAXGUU010000485.1:0-2851 GCA_040774145.1 Anaerolineae bacterium | reverse complement strand
CCAATCGGAGCGCAAGGAGGTGACCGACGACACAGACCTACCAACTCGATTGAACCGGACCCTCTGTGAGCAGGTGCTCACCTGATCGCAAACAGCATCGATCGCGGAAGCGCGTGTCCGCGTGACGGAGTCGACAACACGACAACTATATTGGGAGACAGAAACGATGAGGAAGATCCTTGCACTACTGTTGGTCGCCGGATTGCTGGCGCTGGGCGCCGGCGCAGCGCTGGCTGAAACACCCGTACTACTCAATCCCGCGCACGTCGGTGCCACGAACCCCGGCTTTGAGATCGGTGCGTGTCCGGTGCCTCCCGCAGGACAGGAGGGCTGGTACGGCTGGCACTTCATCATGCCGGCGAACAACAACTTCACCTCGCTGAGCGTGACCTTCGAGAACGCCGGCACCTTCTCGGCGGACCCCTTCCCGGGCGGTGTCTTCGTGGCGCATCCTGACACCAACCACGCCTACATTTGGACACCCGGACCCGACACCCTGCTCACCGGCAGCGCCACGAGCGACGGCGACAACACCTTCTTCAACCTGAGCCACGTCTGCCCCGGCGCCGGATACGAGGAGCTGACGGTCTCCAAGACCGCCGTGACCTCGTTCACCCGGGAGCACGCCTGGGACATCGCCAAGTCCGTTGAGACTGAGAACGGTCACCGGCTATACGGATTCCCCAAGATCTGGCTCTTCACCGACGGCAGCGGCAATGAGACCGCCACCTGGACCGTCGACGTGACCTACGAGGGCTATGAGGACAGCGACTTCAACGTGTCGGGCCAGGTCACCATCGAGAACACCGGCACGCTCGACGCCGTCATCACCAGCGTGGCTGACGTGCTGGCGGGCGAGCCGATCAGCGTCGACTTCGGTGTGACCTTCCCCTACACCTTGCCCGCCGGCGAGACCCTGACCGGCACCTACGACGAGGACGGCTACGTCGAGGGCAAGAACGAAGTGACGGTCACCACGGAACGCGACGCGTACGTCGCGGAGGCGGCGATTGTCTGGGGCGATCCCACGCCCGAGATCAACGCGACCGTCAACATCAAGGACTACAGCTACCTCTTCGGCAAGAGGAGCCTCGGCACCGCGACGGCACCGAACGACGCGCAGTTCACCTATACCAAGGACTTCGCCTGGGCGGACTACGGTCGGGACAGGTGCGGCAGCTTCACCTACGGCAACAAGGCGATGATCGTCGAGACCGGGCAGTCCGCGAGCGCCACGCTCAAGGTCAACGTCCAGTGCTACATCTACGAGACCGCCTATGCCAAGGGCGATGACGAATTCTGCTTCATCCCCACCTTCAGCCAGTGGGGCTGGACTAACCCGATCGAGCCGGGTGAGTACACCTGGGATCTCTGGGCCGGCGCCGCGCAGTGCGACACCAGCAAGGGCACCCTCGTCGGCTCCGTCACCGTGGTCTACAACGATGATGGCGACGTGACCGTCACCTACAATATTGACGCGCCCTTCATGCTCGACGAGGCCCACGTCTATGTCGGGTACGACATGTTCCCGCAGATGCAGCAGGGCCGGCGCACGGTCAGCACCGTCGCCCCGGGGCAGTACTACAATGATGGCCCCTTCGACGGCAGCGCGATCTACGTGATCGCGCACGCGGTGGTTGGGATACCCGACCCCAACTTCGGCCCGTAAGCAGATCGCGGACAACTGAAGCTCAGCACCAAGGAGCCCGGAGGCAGCCGCCTCCGGGCTCTTCGTTTGGCACCATGGTAGGTCGAGCCTACCACAGCCCGACCCGCGCCTCCGCCTGCAGGCCCCTAGACCCGCTCCACAAACGCGATGAACGCCTCGAGCTGTGACGGGTAGAGCGTTCGCAGACGCAACGCCTTCTGCAGCACAAGCTGCAGTCGCAGCGGATCGAGCCGGACGCCATAGGCATGGCGGAAGAGATGGCGGAACCGACGCAGCTCGTCCAGCGCCTCAAAAGCCTCATCGTCGATCACTGCAGGCCGCAAGGGCATCACGTCCAGCCGCATCCGCTCCAGTAGCTGGCTATGCCAGCGCCCCACATCGTCGATCGAGTTCTCGAAAGCAGCGGCGATAGCGCCGAAGATGTTCTCGAAACCATTGTACAGGTTATGCAGATAGTACGCGACGACGATCGCGGTCTCGGTGTCGGTGTCGGAGCTCAGCGTGTGACGGTCTAGGGCATCGTAAATGCGCTCGATTTCACCGATGTCCTTGCTGATGCTTCGACTGAGGACCAGCATCTTCTCGTTCATACACCAGCTCTCCCGTCTCCTGCACTGTCTCAATCAGCGGCTCGACCAGAGGGCGAACATCGACTGAGCGCGCCAGTTCCTTCTCCAGGGCCGACCAGAAGGACGACTCAGTCTCCACCGACTCGCAGACCACGGCGATGTCCAGGTCCGAATCGGGGCCGAATCGTCCCGGCTGAACCAACGAGCCAAAGAGGTAGACCCGCTGCAGATCGGGATGCCGCGGCGCGACGTGCGCGACCGCGGTGCGGACGCGCGCCAACCACGCCCTTCGTTCCGCCTCACGCTCAGCGTACCGGTGCGCCTCGCGCGCTTCGTGATACCGCCGTGCGGCCTCTATGTCGATCATGTCGCCCCCTGATGGTGGCCTATGCACGTTCATTATAGCAGCCTCTGCCTTCCCGGCGAGCGCGAGTTAAGGGCGCTCGTACCCAGACTGCGCGACGGTGAAAAGGCGCAACCGTACCGCCTCGCCCTGTCGTGGTAGAGACGGGGCGGCGCCCCGTCTCCGGCGCACGTGGCAGCCGCGGGGGAGACGTCCCGCCGGGACGTCTCTACCAGCAGACCAAACGAGATGCACCGACCTTCACTTCTG
>JAXGUU010000484.1:0-2853 GCA_040774145.1 Anaerolineae bacterium | reverse complement strand
TGGTCGTCGCCGCCGTGGCCCTGACACCGTAGGCCGGCCCCGACTCCCCCATTAGGGCGTCTGATCCTCAGCCGCCGCCTGGAGCGAGTGTTCGCCCCTCACCTTCCGGCCCGGCGCACTCGACTCGGCAGGCTCCTCGGACGAAGCCCCCGCACCACGATGGTGGGCCAGTGCCATACCTACCGTAGCGATGAAGCCGGCGCCGCCTGTCACCACAGCGCCCAGGTACTCACGCCCCACGAACGCAAACCTCAGCACGGGCGTCCACCATCGGGCCAGCGCCATCACCACAGCGTAGGCAGTCAGACCACCGATCACACCGACCAACGCGAGCGTAGCCGCACGGTCGGCGGGCGCCGACCGATCACGCGACCACATGAAGCTCACAACACAGACCACGGCCGCTCCCACGAAGGCCCACGCGATCAAGGCCGTTCGCTCCAGCGACGGCAGGGTCATGCGATCCGGGAGCTGTACGGTCTTCGCCGCATCGGGCGTCGGCGTCGGTGTGGGCGTCACGGTCGCAGTCGGCGTCGGCGAGGGAGCCAGTGTCGGCGTCGCCGTGGGTTCCACCTCGGTAATGGTTACGCCGTCATCCCGGATGGTGAGCTCAAGCCGCACCGACGAGACGGCGGGCTCGGACTGGGCCATAATGTCCAACTGGCCCACGCGATCGAGCGTCACGGTGGTTCGGGCGATGCCTGCGATCGTCTCACCCACGACGCTGGTGCGTAGTCCCTCCTGAGGATAGCTGAGAATGAACTGCACCGGCGTCCCATCCGGCACCGTGTTGCCACTGCCGTCCACGACGGTGCCCGTCTGCAGGTTGATGACATCGCCGACATGAATGCTCGACTGCGCTGTCGCCGTGAGCTCCTCCCCCGCCTCATCGACGATGAAGAGCGAGATGATCTGTTCCGAGCTAGGCATCGTGCGCTCCGAGATCAGGTAGTCGAGCGCCGGCACGTCGACCGGAGAGGCTCCCGGCGCCACGACATCCTGAAACAGAGCCCGCACACCCGCCTCAACAAAGGACGATCCATGTGAGAAAAGGCCGTAGTAGGCCGCGAGCTTGCTCACCTCGGTCGTGTCGAGCTCATAGGGCGGGCCGAAGGCGAGCACCGTGACGCGTGCCTCAAGCAGGTTGGCCTGCGTTGCGAGGAAGCGTTTCAGGGCCATGCTGCTCGGGTCGGCAGGGTCGAGACCGGCGGTGGCGAAGATGATCCAGTCTGCGGTCCGCAGTGCGCCGCGAACGGCAAGGACCACCTCGGGAAGCGGATCCTCCCCCTCACCGACACTCGTTGGCGCCTCCAAGGCCTGCAGAAGGTCCGTGAACCGGTAACCGCGCACCGCGTTGGTACGGATAATCGCCGTACCGTCAGGACCATACAGCCGCAGGAGCGCCCGTGGAATCGCTTCGTGGTCCAGCAAGGCAACGGGCTCAACATTGGTGCCCAACGAGACAGCACGCTCCTGGGTGAAGACGACAATGGACTCGCCCTCTCGTGGCGGTGATGGCAGCAGATCCTCCGATAGGGGATAGATCAGGGACAGCCCTGCCTGGGCCACGCCGGCAGCCACGGTCCCGCCACCTCCGCCAAACCCCTCGAGCAGCGAATCGATCTCCTGATAGCGAGGTTCGGACGCCAGGTTCGGCATCGTCCTCAGCTTCAGGCTCAGAACTCGATAGACAGCAGCATCAACCTGAGCCTGAAACGTAGCCTCCTCGCGGTACCGGTTGGCGAGAAACGTCAGGGTGTCACGCACATTGGCGAAATGAACGCTCCAGTTGGTCGCCGAGCCGAAGCGATCCATGATCAACAGGTCGTTGCCGGCACTCAGCGCGTCCTGGGTCACACGCCGTGCGTTGAAGGTTGACCCGGTGGGGTCGTACGACTGATGCACCGAAGGCATCCCGAGGTTGTCGGCGATCAAGAGGCCACCCGCAGCTCGCCAGGGCTCGAACTCCTTCAAGCTCATGACCAACTGCAGCGCTGGTGCGTCGAGGCTGATCGGGCGCGTCGTGCGCCGGATGTTGTTGCCCTGGAAACCACGATAACGGATGTGCGTGACCAGAAACGCGTCGGCCACCTCAGGCCCTATACCGGGCAGCCCGCGCGCTGCCGCAAAGAAGGGTACCAGGTCAATCTGCTTAAGCTGCTCGAGCGGCTTCTGTACCGTGGGGACCTCCTCCTCGAGAGGTCGATCCGCGCTGCCCAACCCCGGCAGATGTCGCGGCACCACCACCAAAGCCCCTTCGGCACCCTGGTGAAGTCCCGCGATATAGGCCTTGCCCATCTCGCCGACCCAGAAGGGATCCCCACCAAAGACACGCGTGCCCAGATCAGCGGGATCCCCGGCCTTGGGCGTGTAGAGAACGTCGAGGTCCGGACCGAGATAGAGGTTGATCCCCAGCGTCGCCAGCTCACGACCCAGCACAGCGCCCGCCGCGTAGGAGAGCGCCGGGTCCCATGTCGCGCCCAGCGCCATCGGCGTCGGCAGATCCGAGCTATCCAGGACCATCGTCCAGGGCGCAATCCCCCGTTCAGCGGCACTGACGCCGATCAGGAGGGGTATATGGAGGGGCTGTGGCACCTGCTCGAGCTCCTCAGGCGGAAGACGGTCCAACTCCGGCAGATCCTGACGCGCCGCGGCCTGCAGCTGGTCCGTGATCGACACGAGGTCTGAGGCGGCGATACCTGACGTGCCGAAGTTCCCGTTTTGAGGTCGCAGGAGGACGCCCCCGAGGTTGTAGTCCCGGATTAACGCGTGGATCTCGGATGACGCATCGACCTCGAGGCCTGGGTAGGTCACCATGACGAGCTGACCAACCTTGGCCTCAGGCGACATCCG
>JAXGUU010000483.1:0-2867 GCA_040774145.1 Anaerolineae bacterium | reverse complement strand
TTCGTGAACACAGGCGTGCGATGCACGTAAGGGCGAATTCGCTCCGCAGCAGCGACGACATCGGCATAGGTGGGTAATTCGGTCATCACGTCATCTCCTTGGCGTAGATCACGGCTCCAGTATAGCCCAAAGCCCTTCGAGCGAACACCACGGAGAGTCCGCGTCGCGGATCGCAGCAATTCGCTAGTCCTGTGCTATGATGGGGTTAGTCTAGCCGCTGTCGATCTAACGTGTTCATGAGGCAGAAAAGAGGATGCCATGCCCGAGAAGACGATTCGCGCGAGCAGACGACGACGCAGCGACACCTCGCCGTCAGGGGAAAGAGAGCGAGCCGCAGCTCCGAGTCGGGGAGAACGTCAACGACCCGGCCCACAGGAAAGTGCTCCCAGCCAGAGACCCTCAGGCCAGGTGCAGGCCCGCCCTCCTGTCAGCCGGCCTTCCGGAGCGACGACCCAGCTGCCCACCGCTGGGCTACAGACCCTCCTGGGTGGTCGCAAGTTGCCGCCGTTGGTCATCATCGGCGGCCTCGCCTTGCTGGTCCTCTGTGCCTGCGTGGCCATCTCAATCCTCCTGTCGTCGGAAGGAGGCGAGGGACTGGTTGCCCTTCTGCCGACACAGTCCGCTACGCTGCCGCAACCGGTCGTCGCTCCCGCTGCGACCAACACCCCCAGGCCCTTCACGCCCCCCGCCTTGCCCTCAGGCAGTGGCCCGACATGGTTGGTTATGCTCTACCAGAATGCCGACGACAAGGTGCTGGAGATGGACATCCACGTCGACCTCAACGAGGCCGAGCGTGTCGGATCGAGTGAGCACCTCCACATCGTGTCGCAGATCGACCGCTACCGAGCGGGCTTCACGGGAGACGGCGGATGGTCCTCCACCAAGCGCTTCTATGTGACGCAGGACAACGACCTTTCGCGGATCGGCTCACAGGAGATCGCCGACCTGGGTGAGCTCAATATGGCCGATGGCGCTACGCTGGTCGACTTTGCGACCTGGGCCATTGAGACCTTTCCCGCCGACAGGCACGTGCTCATCCTCTCGGATCACGGGCTGGGCTGGCCCGGCGGGTGGGCGGACCCGGCGCCCGGCGGCAGGGGGAGTCACAACGTGGCGCTCGCCGAGATGGGCGACCAGCTCTTTCTCATGGAGATCGACGAAGCCCTGCAGGAGATTCGCGACCGCACCGGTCTTGAGCAGTTCGAACTCATCGGTATGGACGCTTGCCTGATGGGCCATCTCGAGGTCTTCACAGCATTGGCGCCCCATGCCCGATACGCCGTGGCGTCACAGGAGACCGAACCGGCCCTGGGCTGGGCCTACACGAGCTTCCTCGGTGCCCTCAGGGACAATCCTCATATCGATGGAGCCGAGCTCAGTCGCCTCATCGTGGACAGCTACATCCAGGAGGACCAGCGCATCGTCGACGACCAGGCCCGTGCGGAGTTGCTGTCGCGTGGATCGCCATTGGGCGGCACCTTCGGTCTGCCAAGCGCCCAGCAACTTGCGCAGCATATGGAGGGTGGGATCACCCTCTCCGCGATCGACCTCAGCGCTGTACCGGCCCTCAACGACAGCCTCAATGAACTCGCCTATGCCCTGCAGAACGCTAACCAGAGCCAGGTCGCCAGGGCCCGCTCCTACGCGCAGTCCTTCACGAGCATCTTCGGCCAACAGGTACCACCATCTTACCTGGACCTTGGGCACCTGACCCAGCTGCTGCGTGCGGAGAGCGGCGATCCATCGGTCACCCGTGGGGCCGACGCTGTGATGGCGGCCCTACAGCGAGCCGTCATCGAGGAGCGCCACGGCAGCCAGAAGCCCGGTGCGACCGGTGTCTCGATTTACTTCCCGAACTCCCAGATCTACCAGACGCGGCACGCGGGCGCACAATCCTACACCTCGATCGCGCAGCGATTTGCGTCGGCATCGCTCTGGGATGAGTTTCTGACCTACCATTACAGCGGCAAGACCTTCGACCGCGCGGTGGGTGGATTCGGGCTGCCGGATCGCGGCGCGACCATTACGGGACCGGGAGCCGGCGTGATTCAGGTCTCGCCTGTTACGCTCAGCGCCAACGCTGCCGCGCCCGGACGACCGGTTCTCCTCAGCGCCGACATCGTTGGGGAGAACGTTGGCTACGTGCTGCTCTTCGTCGGGTACTACGATCAGGCCGCCAACTCGATCCTCGTCATCGACAACGACTACCTGGAGGGTGAGCTGACGCGCGAGATCGACGGTGTCTACTATCCCGACTGGGGCAGCGGCGACTTCACGATGGAGTTCGAGTGGGAGCCCATCGTCTTCGCCATCAGCGACGGCGTTGAGACCGTGGTGACCCTCCTCAAGCCGGAGGTCTACGGCGCCACCTTCCGGGAAGCCGTCTACTCGGTTGACGGCATCTACACCTACGGGGACGACGGCGAATCGCGGTATGCGCGCCTCTACTTCAGCAATGGCGTGCTCAGGCAGGTGTTCGGTTTCACCGGTGAGGAGGGTGTGGGAGCACCGCGTGAGATCACGCCGAGCACAGGTGACACCTTCACCGTCCTGAACTCGTGGTGGGACCTCGACGATCGCGGCAATCTGGCCGACACCGTCTCACTCCAGGGAGGCACACTCACCTTCAGGGATGCGCTGTTCACCTGGGAGGAGCTCGATGCGGCGCCGGGGACCTACGTTGTGGGCTTCGTCGTCCAGGACTTGGACAACAACGCGTACGAGGCCTTTGACGTCGTCGTCGTGGAGTAGACGTCGGCTCGTGTCAAACCAAATGATAATGTTACCGAAGGGCTACGGTTCGGTCGAACGATAATGTTACCGGAGTCAAGCCGTCTCCTTTCTTGAGAGAGGTACGATTATCTTCG